>JALHDK010000591.1:0-610 GCA_022838965.1 Actinomycetales bacterium
GGCCCCCCCCCCGCTCTGGCTTCGTGACCCACAGGAATACCACATCCCGGCCACATCGCAACCAGGCGCCGGAGACCGCAATCGCCGCTCCGCAATCTCGCCCTTCCCCACGCGCGGTCTGGTGCGCCGGAAGGCGTTCTGACGCCCAAGGCCGGGACGGGAGGGCTGCGCAAGCCACCGCATGTGCCTGCGCCGATGCGGCGCAGAACCCCCCTCTGTGTCTCCCCCGGCTCGGAAGCCGAGGGGAGAGCAGATGCTCTTTCGGACCGCGCCGCTGCAGGGACGAGGCAGACCCGCAGCAGGGCCAACTTGGCGAAGACGGCGGCAACTCGCGTGTCACCCGGTGTATCGGCCGCCTCGTTGGGTCTGTCTCGCCCTCTGCGCTCCGAAACGGGCGCTCCGGACGCTTGACCGGCCAGCCTGCGTCTCTATAATCCGGCACATGGTCACTCAACCGGACTCCGTCACCACGCGCCGGCCACGACGCTCTGCCCGGGCGCACGGGCCTCTGGCAATCCTGATCCTCCTCGTCGCCGGCCTCCTTCGCTTCACCGGACTGAACTGGGACCTGGCGCAGTGGATTCACCCCGACGAAGGACACATGCGGATG
>JALHDK010000591.1:630-1162 GCA_022838965.1 Actinomycetales bacterium
CGCCTGGCCCGACGACCTATCGACCTACTTCGACACGGCGACGTCGACGCTCAACCCGGAGAACGCCGGCCACACCTACAGCTATGGCACGCTCCCGCTCTTTGCCACGCGCGCGCTCGCCGAGACCCTGGAGCGCGGTTGCGCGCTCACACCCGATCTCGCCTCCCCCGCGCCCGGGCTCAACCGCTGGTTAGCGCGGCAACTGCTCGCGCGCCTCGGCCAGCCGGCGCTGTATCCCTGCCCGCCCGGCACGTTCACCTGGACCTACAGCGCCGTCCTGGGCCGGATCCTGGCCGGGTGTGCCGACATGGGCTCGGTGCTGCTGGTCGCCCTGATCGGCAGACGACTCTACGGACGGGCCACAGGTCTCGTGGCGATGGCCCTCGCTGCAGTCACGGCCCTGATGATCCAGCAGACGCACTTCTACACCGTCGACAGTGCCGCCACCTTCTTCACCGCGCTGACCGCGCTCTTCGCCGTCAGGGCCGCGGGTCAGCATCGCGTCCCGTGGCTTGACCTTGCGTTAGGGGGC
>JALHDK010000592.1 GCA_022838965.1 Actinomycetales bacterium
CGACCACAGCGGCTTCGGCGCATAGCATCGCATCCACGCATGCTGCCAACTCCAGTCGGGCAGGCGGCTGACGTGGTCGGGGTCCCAGTTGGCGTTCACTGGCGCGAAGTCGGTGTAGTTCGTGTACAGCCCCACGAGCCAGCCGAGGCTCTTCACCCGATCCACCATGCTGCGAAGCGTCGGATCGCCGCCACGCGCCGGCCCGGCTACCGTCCGGAAGGTGAAACTCTCTCCGCCATCACGCCACGAGTCCTCGTGGTACCGCACGGCGATGTGCTCCAGACCCCGTTCTCGGAGCGACTTGGCGTCGGCTACCTCCGCCTCGTGATCGGCCCCCGACTTCACCCGCCACAGGCGATGGGCCATCATGTCCCGCATGGGCGACGGCGGATTGGGGATGTTCGGCAGCACCTCCGCGAACTCGGGGCTGGCCGTCAGAAACAGGCGCTCACGCAGTGGGTTGCGCGTCCCATCGGCCTCGGAGACGTACCAGTCGAACTGCTCGAATAGGAACAGGCCGGCATCCTCAAGCACCCTGGGATCGTTGCCGCCATACGTCAGGTAAGGGACCTTCGTGAGCGTGGGCGCGACCAGGTTCTCAGCCCGGCCCAGGGCGACACGCTCCACGCTGCCGCCATCGGACTCCATCTCTATGATCAGCGACTTCCCCGCGATCCGGATCCGGTATCCAACCTCCGCCTGCGCCGCCCCGCGTCGGAGGTGCCAGCGGAAGCTCAGCGCATCGTCCTGCAGCCGACGCTCGAGCAACTGCGCCACAGCCAGATCGTCACCCGGCCCGAAGCCGCCCGCTGGCGGCGTGAGAACGGGTCCGCCACCGGCGCAGGGCCGGATCACCCGGTCTTGGTACTCCACGGTGATGTCGCCGAGCCCCCCACCCTCGGGCCTCCAGCGGTACGCCAGCCGCGTGTCGGGGCCGTCGTACTCGAAGACTACCGCGTCACCCTCGCGCCTCACCCGGTTTTCATAGCCGCTCGCGTTGTTCGTCGGCAGGATCGTCTCCGCACGCGTGGGG
>JALHDK010000005.1 GCA_022838965.1 Actinomycetales bacterium
CTCGGTGTTGGTGAACTTGTTCGAGTGCCACGACGTCGCGAGGGGGCCGGTCTCGGCCTCGCCGTCGCCGACCACCGCGAAGGCCAGGAGGTTCGGGTTGTCGAACACGGCGCCGTACGCGTGGGACAGGGCGTAGCCGAGCTCGCCACCCTCGTGAATCGATCCCGGGGTCTCGGGCGCCACGTGGGAGGGGATGCCGCCCGGGAACGAGAACTGCTTGAACAGCTTCCTGACGCCGTCCGCGTCCTCGGTGATGTTCGGGTACACCTCCGTGTAGGTGTGTTCCAGATAGGTGTTCGCCACGAGGCCGGGGCCGCCGTGTCCCGGGCCGGTGATGTAGATGGCCTCCACACCGCGCTGCTTGATGGCGCGGTTCATGTGGGCGTAGAGGAAGTTGAGGCCAGGGGTGGTGCCCCAGTGCCCGAGCAGGCGCGGTTTCACGTGGTCGCGCGTCAGCGGCTCGCGCAGGAGCGGGTTGTCCAGAAGGTAGATCTGTCCGACGGAGAGGTAGTTCGCAGCGCGCCACCAGGCGTCGATCTGCTTGGCCTCCTCGTCGGTGATCGGGTGGGACTGGCCGTTGGGCCAAGGCTTTGCCACGCTCATGTGTTCTCCTGTGTCGCTGTGTGCCTTGTCACCGAGGGTAATGGAGCCGGCAGGCGGGGTGACAGGGTTTGGCGCCTAGAATCGTCGCATGGCACGGCCGACCCGCCGGGACTGGCTGCGAGCCGCGTCCCGACCCCGGATGCTGGCCGCGCTTGTGGTCCTGGTGCTGCTGGCCGCCGTGTTCGTGCGCCTGGGTGCGTGGCAGCTGGACCGTGCGGCCCTGCGCGGCGCGGCGGCGGCGCGTGAGACGGAATCCGCGCGCATCGCCGCGGCACCCGTCCCCCTCTGGGAGGCGCTGCGGGTGGGGCAGGGCTTCACCGCCGAGCAGCAGCTGCGCAAGGTGGTCGCCACCGGGAGGCTGGAGCAGCAGGCCCTCGTACCCGACCGGGTCGTCGACGGCGCGCCGGCCGTCCTCGTCGTGACGGCGCTCTGGCTCGACGCCGGACCCGACGCCGGCGCGATGATCCCGGTGGTGCGGGGCTGGGTGGCGTCGGACGACGTCGTCGTGACGCCCACGGAGGTGAGGGTGTCGCCCGGGGTGAGGGACGCGCTGGAGGTGCCCACGGACGTGGTGACCGTGGTTGGATACCTGTCCGACAGCGAGCAGGCGGTCACAGGCGCCCTGCCCGACGGTACGGTGGGCGCGATCTCGACCGCGCAGCTCGCGAACATCTGGGGCGGGCCGACATTCACAGGATTCGTCGTGCTCGCGGAGTCGATGCCCGCGACGTCACTCGCCACGCTGCCACCACCGAGCTACTCCCAGCAGTCCGGGATGAACCTGCAGAACCTCGCCTACGCGGGGGAGTGGGTCCTCTTCGGAGGTTTTGCGCTGTTCCTGTGGTGGCGGATGGTGCGCGAGGAGGCCGTCCGGGAGCGCGAGACGGAGCTGCTCTCCGCCGGGTAGTCGCCGCTCGGCGACCTGGCGGGTCGCCGCACTACCGGCCCGCCATCCACAGTGTGGGAGGCCTCCGAAGGGCGCAGCCCGGGTGTGTTCTAGTGTCTGAATATGGGGAGCAGGCAGAGGACGCGGTGGTTCGCGGTCCTGATCGTGGTGGTGTCGTCGTTGGCCGTCGCGTGCGGCGGGAACTCCGGAGGAACCGGTGGGAGCGCGAGTCCAGCCACCTCCGCGGTCCCGAGTGCGACGACGGCGACCTCGGCATCCCCCGCAGTGACGGCTGTGCCGTTGCCCGTGATGCCTCCCGAGATGGCCAACAACGACGCCGCTGGGGCGGAGGCCGCGGTGAGGTATTTCGTCGAGCTCGCTGATTACGTGCTCTACCGCGGTGACGTCGAACAGTGGAATGCAGTAACTGACGAAAACTGCGTCTTCTGCCGGTCGATCAGTGACTCTGCTGCCGAGATCCGAGCGGGTAATTGGCGGCGAGTCGGAGGTGGTCTTGCGATAAGCGGTTCTCCTGAGGTGGTCGAAACGTCAGTTGCGGACTTCTATCTCGTAGACGTGGAGATAGTGGAGCTTCCTCACAGCTACTTGGATCCGCAAGGATCCACCGTGGAAAACTCCAGCGGAGGGGCCGGGCCCCTGACTTTTGGCGTGCAACACACGGGAGATGGCTGGAGGTTGATGGTCGCGGGGACAGCTGACGAGGTCTCGAGCCCATGAACAGGCGAGGCCTGATCTCCGGCGTGATCGCGCTTCTCAACGCGGTGGTGGCACTACCGGCCGACGACGGGGACAGTCGGTTCTTCGCCGGAGCAGCTTCGGGAGCGTGGCAAGTCGAAGGCATTCGCAGTATCGCGTTGCCGTCGGCGCCCATCACGGGAGTTTCGTGGACACCGAGCGAGGTCGTGTCCATCGACGACTGCTCCGTCTTCCTCGCCTACGGCGATCGTGAGGACTACGTCATCCTCGACTGCGTCGGGGTCGAGATCCGGGCCGCCGACTTCGAGATGCCGCCGTGGCCGTATTTCCTCGTAAATGCGGAGGGCGACCCGGTCGACATCGCCGACCTCCCCGTCGTGGTCACACTGGCGGAATTCCGGACCCTGCCCATTCAGGGGGGCGAGTTGATGATGCAGCCGCCGTCGTCCCAGGTGCTCATCAACATCGACACCATCGCGTACTCGACGGCGCGCACCCACATTCTGCCCACCCGCATCCTCGGGACTCCCGTCTCTGTCCGGGCCACCCCCGTCGCGTGGACATGGGATTTCGGCGGTGGCACCGAGCCCTTCGTCACGGAGGGACCGGGCGGTCCTTACCCCAACCGGGAGGTGTCGCGGGTGTACCGCCTCCCGTCGCCCGAGGTGGCCATCAGGCTCACCGTCACCTGGGCGGGGGAGTACCGGGTCAACGACGCCGGCCCGTGGCTGCCGGTCGCCGGAACCACCACGACGACGGCCACGTCCCCCACCTTCGCCGTCGTCGAGGCCCCGGCCCGGCTGGTCGCCGGGGAGATCGAGGGCTGAGCCTGCGCTCGAATCTTCATCCCGCGACAACTAGGTTTGGTGAAGTGACCCAGTACCCTCCGGTCCCCGACGATGCGCAGGCCACCGCCGTGTCCACCACCCAGAGGCGCGCCCGCGCCTCCTACGCGCGCTACCGGATGATGGCCTTCGTGACGGGGTCGATGCTGCTTCTCCTCACCCTCGAGATGGTCCTCAAGTACGTGTTCAAGGCCGGGGGCGTGGGAGCCTCCGGGGAGGCCCTGCCGGTGCTGGGTACCTGGATCGCGATCGTGCACGGGTGGATCTACGCGGTCTACGCGGTCACCGTGTTCCAGCTCTGGTCCTTCATGCGCTGGTCGTTCGGACGGGCTGCCCTGCTCGTCCTCGGTGGGGTGGTCCCGGTGCTGTCCTTCGTCATGGAGAGGCGTGCGCGTCACTGGTTCGCGGCGGACCTGCCGGCCCTCCTCGAGCGTGTGCGTCTCCTGGCGGCACGCGAACAGTAGGGTGATCCGGTGAACGCCAACGCCCCTGTCCTGGTGGTGGACTTCGGAGCGCAGTACGCCCAGCTGATCGCCCGCCGTGTACGCGAGGCGAACGTGTACTCGGAAATCGTCCCGCACACGATGTCCCTGGCCGAGATGCTTTCCCGTCGGCCCGCCGCGATCATCCTCTCCGGCGGACCGGCGTCGGTGTACGCCGACGGCGCCCCCGCCGTTGATCCGGGACTCTTCAGCGCTGGCGTCCCGGTGCTGGGGATCTGCTACGGATTCCAGGCGATGGCCCAGGCCCTCGGCGGCGAGGTGGGCCGCACGGGCACACGCGAGTTCGGGGCGACCACGGTAACCGTCGTGGAACAGGGCGTGCTGCTCACCGGCTCACCGTCCACGCAGGCGGTGTGGATGAGCCACGGCGACGCCGTACGACGGGCGCCCGCGGGCTTCACGGTTCTCGCCACCTCGCCCGGCTCCCCGGTGGCTGCCTTCGAGGACCGGGAACGGCGGCTCTTCGGCATGCAGTGGCACCCGGAGGTCAGGCACTCGGTGCTCGGGCAGGAGGCGCTGGAGCACTTCCTGTACAAGGGGGCCGGCATCGAGCCGACCTGGACCCCCGGCAACGTCATCGCCGAACAGGTGCGCCGCATCCGTGAACAGGTGGGGACGGGGAGGGCGATCTGCGGGCTCTCGGGCGGCGTGGATTCGTCTGTGGCCGCTGCCCTGGTCCAGCGGGCCATCGGCGACCAGTTGACCTGCGTGTTCGTGGATCACGGTCTCCTGCGCTCGGGTGAGGCCGAACAGGTCGAGCGGGACTTCGTGGCCGCGACGGGAGTGGAGCTCGTGGTCGTGGACGCCGTGGACCAGTTCCTGGGCGCGCTCGCGGGGGTGACCGAACCCGAGGAGAAGCGCAAGATCATCGGGAGGGAGTTCATCCGGGCGTTCGAGCGGGCTGCGCGGGACATCGTGTCCGCCGCGGACGCAGCGGGCGGATCCGTGCGGTTCCTGGTCCAGGGAACGTTGTATCCCGACGTGGTGGAGTCCGGCGGCGGTGAGGGGGCCGCGAACATCAAGTCCCACCACAACGTGGGGGGACTCCCTGACGACCTCCAGTTCGAACTGGTGGAACCGTTGCGGACGCTCTTCAAGGACGAGGTGCGCGCCGTCGGCCTGGAACTCGGAGTCCCGGAGGCCATCGTGTGGCGTCAGCCGTTCCCGGGCCCCGGACTCGGCATTCGCATCATCGGCTCCGTGACCCGCGAGCGGCTCGAGATTCTGCGAGCCGCCGACGCGATCGCCCGCGAGGAGCTCAGCGCCGCCGGCCTGGATCGCGTGATCTGGCAGTGCCCGGTCGTGCTTCTTGCCGACGTGCGGTCGGTCGGGGTGCAGGGCGACGCCCGGACCTACGGTCACCCGGTGGTACTCCGGCCGGTGTCCTCGGAGGACGCGATGACCGCGGACTGGTCGCGGCTCCCCTACGACGTGCTCGCCCGGATCTCCAACCGCATCACCAACACGATCCCCGAGATCAACCGGGTGGTTCTGGACGTCACGTCCAAGCCTCCCGGGACGATCGAGTGGGAGTGACTCCGCTGGTCCGCAGGAGCTGTGCCGCCGCACGGTACACGGACTCCATCTCGCGGAGCACAGTCTCCCAGTCGTACGGGGGCCTGGTCGCGCGGTTGTGGGCCTTGATGGACTCGAGCAGCGGCCGGTCCCGGACCAGGCGCACCAGGCCGGCCACCAGGCCGGCGTCATCCCGTGCCACCAGCCCGTCCACCCCGTCGGTGAGCCGCTCGGCGGCCCCGGACTGCGACCTGCACACGATCGCGAGTCCGGCGCTTTGCGCCTCGAGGATCGCGATCGAGAAGGCTTCCAGGATCACGGGCGCGAGGTAGATGTCCGCGGCTGCGTAGACGGCGCGCAGTTCGTCAGCGCTGAGCCTCCCGGGCAGGGTCACCCAGTCAGCCATGCCGTGGTCCGCCACCCAGGCGCGGGAACGGGCCAGTTCCGGACCGCTGCCCGCGATGGTCGCCCGCAGCCCGGAGTGCGGCCCGAGTTCCCGGTGGGCGGCCAGCAGCATCCGGAGGAGCGGGAACACACGTTTGCGGGGGGCGAACCGGGTGGCGCTCACGACGTGGACACCTGCGTGCGGGACAGGCGCGACACGCCACGCCTCGACGTCGGACCCGTTGCCCACCACCCTCACGGGCTGCCGGAGGGCGGACTCCACACGATGGGCGGTCAATCGCGAGACGGCGGAGAGCTGCAGGGGCTGGGAGGGGAATCCCGTGATGCTCGCGAGCAGGCGGTACCCGAGGACGGCACGCGGAGTCCAGACGCTGTGGACCGTCAGCACGCGGGGGAGACCCGCGGCCGCTGCGAGAGCAAGCTGGACCGACGGCGCGGTGCCCCCCATGTGGAAGTGCACGACGTCGGGGCGCCACCGCCGCACCAGCTCGTTCAGGTGGCGCCGTGCGTGCAGGTTGACGGGCGCTCCGGCGGGAAAGGGTGCGGACGCCCGGAAGACGTCGACGGCGTCGTGACGCTCCCGGGACCGCCCGTGTGTCCCCGGCCGCGCGGGAGTGGTGGTGAAGACTGCCACCTGGTGGTCCCGCGACTGGTGGGCCGCCAGTTGGGACACCTGGTTCTCGATCCCCCCCATGAGCGGCAGGTAGCACTCGGTGACATGCAGAATCCGCACGCCTCCACTGTCCCACGTTCGCCGGGCACCCGCTGCGCCCGGGCCGCCGTGGGCACGGGGCGTGTGTTCCCACGCCGCACCCTCCAGACAGGGGACCTAGGTCCCCCCTGTGGGTAGGGTGGTCAGTGACCGAAAGGAGAACCCATGTCAGGCACCAACGGCTCGGGGGCTGTGCGGCTCGCCGGGATCATCTCGCTCATCGCCGGAATCGTGTTCGTGATCGCGGGTGCGGCGACCTGGGCACTCGTCACCAGTGAACTCTCCGCCCAGCGGATCACGGTGGCCGACGACGCCAGCTTCCTCGCCGGCAACCGCGTCAACGGACCCCTCACCGCCTACGCCCAGGCGGAGGTGATCGACAAGCACGCGTCCGAAGCCGCGGAAGGACGCACCTACGCGGAACTCGGTGCGCTCGTCCGGGAGGCGCAGGCCGCCGGAGACGAGGAGCTGGCGGCCGAGCTGCAGGCCCAGCGCACCACGGTGATGAATGGTTCCTTCCTGCGCGCGTCGCTGTTCACCTCGGTGGTGGCCTACGGCGTGAGCGCCCTCGTCATCGGCCTGGGGCTTCTGCTGATCCTCCAGGGGATCGCGTTCTCCCGCCTCGCGAGGCGTCCGGTGGCGGTTGAGGCGCCGCGGACGCGCGGGGACGCGCCGGTGAGGTGAGCGGTGATGGCCACCGACGGGTGGCCGCCCTCAGTGCGCCCGGCTCTTGCGCAGTCTGGTCAATGTCATCAATATAGACACATGTCAAACAATGCCGGTTCGGTCCCGGTGGGGCCTGCATCGCTCGCGCTCCCGGACGCCGACGCCGCGACGCTCGCCGCCGTGTTTCAGGCGCTCGCGGACCCACTGCGCGTCCGGGTGGTCTCCTTGCTCGCCTCGACGCCCGAGCGGAGGGCGACGGTGGGCGAGATCGCGGCACTCACCCACCTCTCCCAGCCCACGGTGTCCCATCACCTCAGGGTCCTTCGTGACGCCGGGATCCTCCGATCCGAACCGCAGGGCACCGCACGCTGGCAGGAGCTGACCCCGGGTCTCGCCGACATCCTGTCCGCGCTCTTCACCGCCCTGCTCACCGCGGCGCCCGCGCAGGCGCCACAGGGCCGGGACACGCGGGCGCACGGGCTCGAGGATGCCCACCGGTCGCTCGAGGCGTTGGCCCGGGAGCTCGCAGCCGCCCATCCCGAACTGGAGCCGGAACTGGTGCACAGGGTGGTGTTCGAGTCGTACGCCGCCCTCGCCCGCGCCAGCCGGGTGGGTGTCCACCTCGTGGTGCTGACGGAGCGCTTCGCGCGTCAGCGGCTCGAGGACATCGCAGCGTCCCGCGTCACCCGGGAGCGCAAGCCACAGATTCTCTTCGTGTGCGTCCAGAACGCCGGCCGCTCCCAGCTCGCTGCCGCCTTGGCACGCAAGCACGCGGGGGACGCCGTCGTCGTCCGCTCGGCCGGGTCGCTCCCCGCCGCCGAGATCCATGAGAACGTCCGCACGGTCCTCGCCGAGATCGGCGGGGTCGAGGATGCCTTCCCCAAGCCGCTCACCGACGACGCCGTCCGGGCCGCCGACGTCGTCATCACCATGGGCTGTGGCGACGTCTGCCCGTACTACCCCGGCAAGCGTTACGAGGACTGGTCGGTCGGGGACCCCGCCCTCGCCTCCCTTGACGGTGTGCGGGCGATCCGGGACCACCTGGACGACCGCGTGAGGGCGCTGCTGGCTGAGATCCTGCCGGGGCAGACCTCCTGAGCCACCCCATACGATGGGATCATGGACCTCCTCTACGGCATCCTCGTGCTGCTGCACTTCATCTCCTGGGCGCTCGTGCTGGGCATGGCGGTCGCCGGCATCCGCCGCCCGGAGGTGCCGACGGGCCTGATGCACTCGGCGCTCGGAGCCCTGGTGACCGGGATCCTGATCGTCGGCATGCGTGAGATGACCGGCGAGGAGGTCAACTACCTCAAGATCGGGATCAAGCTCGTCATTGCCGCAGTGGTGGCCGCCCTCGCCGTCCTCGCGGAGAAGCGCGCCGGCGGCTCGCGATGGCTGATGCCCATCGCGGGGCTCACGGCGGCCAACATGGCCGTCGCGGTCCTGGTCTGAGATGTCCCCTCTCGGCGACGTGATCACGGGTGTCGTGATCCTTGTGGGGGTCGTCGGGGCCGCGATCCAGGTGTACCCCGGCTCGCTGATCGTCGCCGCCGCCGTCCTCGTCTGGGGCGCCGTGACCGGCGGGGTGGCCGGCTGGACGGTGGCGATCGTCGCAGTGGCCGCCATCGCCATCGCGTCGGTGGTGAAGTACGTCGTCGCCGGCGGCCACCTCAAGCGCGCGGGAGTTCCACCCCGGACGTTGCTGGCCGGCGGGGTCGTCGGCATCGTCGGCATGTTCGTGGTCCCGGTGGTGGGGTTGCCGCTGGGTTTCGTGCTGGGGGTCTACCTCGCCGAGTACGCGCGGATCCGGGCGGCCGGCGCCGCCTGGGAGGCGTCGAAGGCGGCCCTGCAGGCGACCGGACTGACCATCCTGCTGGAACTCGGCGGTGTCACCGTGGCCGTTGGGGCGTGGGTGGTGGGCCTGCTCATCACCTGACCGGGTTGGGTGTCCGTGGGCTCGCCTAAGCTTGGGGGTGCCATGAGCCTCTTCGACAACCTCGCCGCCTTCGCGACCGCGACCCCTCGCGTCGAGTCCAGCCTGCCCACCCTCCCGCCGGCAGCGCCGGACCGCCCGGCCGCGATCCGCACCGAGCCGGCACGGCTGCTCCAGGGCCTCAACCCGCCCCAGCGGGCCGCCGTCGTCCACGACGGCGGGCCGCTCCTCATCGTGGCGGGGGCCGGATCAGGCAAGACCCGCGTGCTCACGCACCGGATCGCCCACCTGTTGGCGACCCGGCGGGCACGCCCGGGGGAGATCCTGGCGATCACCTTCACCAACAAGGCTGCGGGCGAGATGCGGGAGCGCGTTGCGGCGCTCGTCGGACCCTCAGCCCGCCACATGTGGGTCTCCACGTTCCACTCCGCCTGCGTGCGGATCCTGCGGGCCGAGCACGGGCACCTCGGTCTGCGATCCACCTTCTCGATCTACGATGCCGCCGATTCCCAGCGGCTCATGACCCTCGTGTGCCGCCAGCTCGACCTCGATCCGAAGAAGTTCAATCCCAGGGCGTTCTCCCACAAGGTCTCGGACCTCAAGAACGAGCTCGTGGACCCGGAGGACTTCGCCGCGCGCGTCTCGGAGAACAACCCGTTCGAGGTGGCCCTGCGCGACGCCTACCGCATGTACCAGCGGCGTCTCCGCGAGGCCAATGCGCTGGACTTCGACGACCTCATCATGACGACCGTCAACCTGCTGCAGGCGTTCCCCGCCGTGGCCGAGCACTACCACCGCCGGTTCCGCCACGTGCTGGTGGACGAGTACCAGGACACCAACCACGCCCAGTACGTTCTCGTCCGGGAGCTGGTGGGGACGGGGGACGACGGCGTGCCGCCCGCCGAGCTGACGGTGGTGGGGGACTCGGACCAGTCGATCTACGCCTTCCGCGGGGCGACCATCCGCAACATCGAGGAGTTCGAGCAGGACTACCCCCACGCCTCCACCATCCTGCTCGAGCAGAACTACCGCTCGACGCAGAACATCCTGACCGCGGCCAACGCCGTCATCGCCCGCAACACCGGACGCCGGGAGAAGAACCTCTGGACGGACGCGGGAGGCGGGACGCCCGTGGTGGGCTACGTCGCCGATTCCGAGCACGACGAGGCACGCTTCATCGCCTCCGAGGTGGACGAGCTCGCGCGCTCGGCGGGTGTCAGGCCGGGGGACGTCGCGGTCTTCTACCGCACCAACGCCCAGTCCCGGGCGCTTGAGGAGGTCTTCATCCGCGCCGGCCTGCCCTATCGCGTCGTGGGTGGCACACGGTTCTACGAGCGCAAGGAGATCAAGGACGCCATCGCGTATCTGCGGGCCATCGTCAATCCGGATGACGCCGTCAACATTCGCCGCATCCTGAACGTGCCCCGGCGCGGTATCGGGGAGCGGTCCGAGGCGATGCTCGCCGCCTACGCCGAACGGCACGGGATGTCCTTCGGCGCCGCGGTCGGTGCCGCCACGGACCCCGCCGTCGAGATCCCGGGCCTCACGGGCCGCGCGCGTCACCTGGTGGGGGGGTTCGCGGCGCTGCTCGCTGACCTGCGCGAGTTCGCCACCACGGCCTCCCCGGCGGAGGTGCTCGACGCCGCACTCGACCGGTCGGGGTACATCGCGGAGCTCCGCGCCTCCGAGGATCCCCAGGACGCCTCCCGGGTGGAGAACCTGGCGGAGCTGCACGCCGTGGCGGCGGAGTTCTCGGCCAGCGAGCCGGACGGCACCCTGGGGGACTTTCTCGAGCGGGTCTCGCTGGTCGCGGACTCGGACCAGATCCCCGACCGCGAGGGGAATGGCGAGATCACCCTCATGACGGTGCACACCGCGAAGGGCCTGGAGTTCCCGGTGGTATTCGTCACGGGCATGGAGGACGGGACGTTTCCTCACCAGCGGTCGCTCGGGGACCCGGCTGAGCTGTCCGAGGAGCGGCGCCTCGCGTACGTGGCGCTCACGCGCGCGCAGCAACGTCTCTATCTGACCCGGGCGGCTGTCCGCACGGCGTGGGGGACACCGCAGCAGTTGCCCGGCTCGCGCTTCCTCTCCGAGATCCCTCCGACCGTGCTCGAGTGGCGCCGCGAGCGGTCCGCCATGGAGGAGCTGTTCCGGGAGGACGGCTCCGAGGGCCGTGGGACCGGGCGCGGCACCCGGGGGTGGGGTGACTCGTGGGCAGGCTCCCCGGGCCGCCCCCTTCCCGCTGGCGGCCGCCGTCCCGGTACGGCGCCGCGCGCCACACGCGCAACCGGGGTCCGGCCGAACGCCGGAGGGGCGAACCCGCGGTCGGACACGCCACACCTCCAGCCGGGGGACCGCGTGACCCACGACAGCTATGGACTGGGCACGGTCGTCGCGGTGGAGGGCTCCGGGTCCTCCGCCGTCGCCCGCATCGATTTCGGTTCCGCCGGCACAAAACGGCTGCTGTTGCGCTACACCCCCGTCGAGCGGCTCTGAACCGTCACCCTCACCCTGAGGGTGACGGCGCGCCTTCCGCCGGATCGTGGAACGCGGACCTAGCCTCGGGTGCAGGAGGGGGAGATGGCTGCTGCACCCGATCATCGTCAGATCCGCGGGCTGGACGGACTGCGGGCGCTCGCGATTGCCGCGGTGCTCGTGTTCCACCTCCGCCCGGCCTCCCTCACCGGCGGGTTCATCGGCGTCGACGTCTTCTTCGTGATCTCGGGGTTCCTCATCACCACGCTGTTGCTGCGGGAGATGGCGCAGCACGGTCGCCTGGACCTCCCGGCCTTCTGGACACGGCGGGCCCGCCGCCTGCTGCCCGCCCTGCTGCTGGTGGTGGTGGTGTCCGTCTCGCTGAGTCTCCTCATCGGAGAGGACCTGCTGGTCGGCATCGGCCGGCAGACGGCGGGTGCCCTCACCTTCTCGAGCAACTGGGTGGAGATCGCCGCCGGCTCCTCGTACTTCGCCGCCACATCGCCCCAGCTGTTCGCGAACTTCTGGTCGCTGGCGGTGGAGGAGCAGTTCTATCTGGTGTGGCCCGTGCTGTTCGCCGTGCTCCTGGCCCTCGCTCCCTCACCCCGTCGCCGGGCCGGGATCGCGGCAGGCGTCGCCGGGGTGTCCGCGGTGGCGATGGCCCTGCTGGCCCGCCCCGGTGAGGATGCGACCCGCGTGTACTACGGCACCGACACCCACGCGTTCGGCCTCCTGCTGGGTGTCGCGCTCGCGTTCCTCTGGGCCGGGGACTCCGTCCTCCACTCGGAGCGGTGGCGCCGCGCGGCCCCGTGGGCGGGGGTCGGCGCGCTCGGCGGCCTCCTCCTGCTGATGGGCGTCCTCGACGAGAACGCGATCGTCACCTTCCGGGGCGGCCTCGCGCTGGCATCCCTGCTCACCGCCGTGTTGATCGCCTCGCTGCTTCCCGGCCGCTCGCCGCTGCTGCCCCTCCTCGAGGCGTCACCGGTCACCTGGCTCGGCCAGCGCTCCTACGGCATCTACCTGTGGCACTGGCCCGTCCTCCTCATCGCGACGGCGCTGCTGCCGCCCGTGACGCTCGATTCCCCCGGCCACTGGCTGATCCGCGGTGCCGCCCTCGGGCTGACACTCGCGGTGGCCGCGGCGTCCTACCGCTACCTGGAGATGCCGGTGCGGCGTCGCGGGTTCCGGGCGTGCTTCGACGACGTCCGCGCCGCCGTCGCGGGGCCCGTCCTGATCCCCAAACTCGCGGTCGGCGTCGTCGGCGTACTCGGCGCCCTCACCGTGCTGGGCGTGGCCACGGCCCCGGAGAAGTCGGCCGCCCAGCAGGCTATCGAGGAGGGGCAGGCGGCGATCGACGCGCGCCCCCTCGAGGGCGGGACCACCACCTCCGGGGTTGCGGACGCCCGGTACCGTGCGGGCGGCGCACTCGACCGGTCGATGCCCGCGGGCGACGAGATCATCGCGTTCGGCGACTCGATGATCGTGACGAGCACCCATGCCCTGCAGGACCGGTTCCCGGGAATCACACTCGATGCCCGCTCGAACAACCAGTGGAAGCATGCCCGGGACGTGGTCCGCACGGCCCTTGACGAGGGACGGGTCGGGCGCGCGGTGGTGCTCGACTACGGCACCAACGCCGGGATCAGCGACCCGGAGGTGGTGCGGGAGATCCTCGACATGCTGGGACCGAAGCGGCTGGTCGTGATCGTGAATCTCTACAGTCACTCGACCTTCATCGCATCGTCGAACCGTCTGCTCGCCGAGGTGGCGGCCGAGTACCCCAACGTGGCCCTGGCGAACTGGCACGACGCGATCGGCGCCAACCCGGCCCTCCTGCAGTCCGATCGGACCCATCCCGACATCACGGGTGCCCACCTGTTCGCCGACACCGTGAAGGCTGCCTTCGAGGAGCTCGCCGCCCGCTCCTGATGCGGACCCCCGTGCGAGCGGATACGATCGAAAACTGTCTCGATGTCGAGGCAATGGGAGTCCGGAAGGAACCTCACCGTGGACCTGTACGAGTACCAGGCGCGCACCCTCTTCGCCGCGCACGGAGTGCCCGTGCTCCGCGGCATCGTCGCCACCACCGCTGCGGAGGCCCGCGCGGCCGCGCAGGAGCTGGGCGACGGGCTGAAGGTCGTCAAGGCGCAGGTCAAGACCGGTGGGCGGGGCAAGGCGGGCGGAGTGAAGCTGGCCCGCACCCCGGAGGAGGCGGAGGAGAAGGCCGCGGGGATCCTCGGGATGGACATCAAGGGCCATCTCGTCCGCACCGTCCTGGTCGCCCGTGCAGCGGACATCGCCGAGGAGTACTACTTCTCGATCCTGCTCGACAGGGCCGAGCGCCGGTACCTCGCCATGGCGTCCGTCGAGGGTGGCATGGAGATCGAGCAGCTCGCCGTCGAGCGGCCGCATGTGCTGGCTCGCATCCCCGTCAACCCGCTGGTCGGTATCGACGACGCGAAGGCCGAGGAGATCATCGCGGCCGCCGGATTCCGGGCCGAGGTCCGCGCCCAGGTCAAGGACGTGATTCTCCGCCTGTGGGGCGTGTACCGCGAGGAGGACGCCACATTGGTCGAGGTCAACCCGCTGGTCCTCACCCCCGCCGGCGAGATCATCGCCCTCGACGGCAAGGTCACCCTCGACGACAACGCCGCCTTCCGGCACCCCGACCACGCGGCGTTCGTCGACCATGCCGCCACCGACCCTCTCGAGGCCCGGGCACGGGCCCTCGACCTGAACTATGTCAAGCTCGACGGTCAGGTTGGAGTCATCGGCAACGGCGCCGGGCTCGTGATGTCCACCCTCGACGTCGTCGCCCTGGCGGGGGAGCCGTTCGGTGTGAGGCCGGCGAACTTCCTCGACATCGGCGGCGGCGCCAGCGCCGAGGTCATGGCGAACGGGCTGGACGTCATCCTCGGCGATCCGCAGGTGAAGAGCGTGCTCGTGAACGTCTTCGGAGGGATCACGGCATGCGACGAGGTCGCTCGCGGCATCGTCGAGGCGCTGCGGATCCTGGGTGAGGCCGAGACCAGGCCGCTGGTCGTCCGTCTGGACGGCAACAACGTGGAGGAGGGCCGGCGCATCCTCGCCGCCGCGGCCCACCCCCTGGTCACCCTGGTGGACACGATGGACGGTGCGGCCGCCGCGGCCGCGGAACTGGCGCGGTGAGGAGGGGCCATGGCGATCTTCCTTGATGAGAACTCCCGGGTCATCGTCCAGGGCATGACGGGCTCCGAGGGCCGGAAGCACACCCGCCGCATGCTGTCAGCCGGCACCACGATCGTGGGCGGGGTCAACCCGCGCAAGGCCGGCACCACGGTCGAGTTCGAGGTCGCGCCCGTCGGTCCCGGTGCAGGCTCGGTCCTCCCGGGGACCGTCCAGGTCCCCGTGTTCGGCTCCGTCGCGGAGGCGAAGGCGGCCACGGGCGCGGACGTCTCGGTCGTCTTCGTCCCACCGGCCTTCGCCAGGTCCGCGGTCATCGAAGCCATCGACGCCGCCATGGACCTGGTGGTGATCATCACGGAAGGGATTCCCCTCGCCGACACCGCGGAGTTCTTCACCTGGGCCACCGAGAAGGGCGTGCGGCTGATCGGGCCGAACTGCCCCGGGATCATCAGTCCCGGCAGGTCGAACGTGGGGATCACACCGCCGGACATCACCGGCCCGGGACCGATCGGCCTCGTCTCCAAGTCGGGCACGCTGACCTACCAGATGATGTACGAGCTCCGCGACCTCGGGTTCACCACCTGCATCGGCATCGGTGGCGACCCGATCATCGGCACCACCCACATCGACGCGCTCGCGGCCTTCGAGGCGGACCCGGACACGCGCGTCATCGTGATGATCGGCGAGATCGGCGGTGACGCCGAGGAGCGTGCCGCGGAGTACATCGCCGCACACGTCACGAAGCCGGTGGTGGGGTACGTCGCGGGCTTCACCGCACCCGAGGGCAGGACGATGGGGCACGCCGGCGCGATCGTCTCCGGGTCCTCCGGCACCGCGCAGGCGAAGAAGGCCGCACTGGAGGCCGCGGGCGTCACGGTGGGACGGACGCCCTCCGAGACCGCGAGACTCACCCGCGCGATCCTGGCCTGATCCCGGCCCCAGCGGCGAGGCGACCCGGCCGTCACCTCGCCTCACTCGTACCATGACGGCGATGAGACCGTCGCTGCGCCTCCCCGACAACTCCATACGCGCCGCCCTTGCGGGCGTCGAGGCCGCACTGGTGCCCTGGCTGTTGACCCTGGCCGGGGCGTTTGTCACCTATGTCGCCACTGCCTCGGCGCCGGGAAGCGGCAACGTGACGTGGCAAGACGCGGCTGCGGTGGCAACCCGCGCCTGGAGCCTGGCGTACGGCGGGCGGATCGAGGTGGGCGACGGCGTCGTCGCCCTTGCCCCCCTCGGCCTCACCGTGCTCGCCGTCGTGCTGCTCCGGGCGGCGGTGCGCCGACACGGCGTGACCAGTCCCCCCGCGATCGCCGTGGCAGCGGGGGCCTCCGCCGCCACGGTCGCTGTCATCGCGCTGCTGGGAGGGGCTGGAGCGGGCCGCCACCTCGTCGGGGCGGTGGTAGTCGCGGGGACGGGAGGGGCGATCGCCTCGTGGAGTGACCTGGCCCTGCCGCACGGGGTTTCCCGGGGACTGGGCAGAGCCGCGAGCCCGCTGACCTCGGGATTCCTGTCCGCGGTCCGCGCAGTCGGAATGGCGTTGGGGGGCGGGGTCCTCCTGGTGATCGTGGCCGTCGCGGCTGCGTGGGACCAGGTGGTGGAGGTGCACGACTCGCTCCGGCCCGACGTCGCGTCCGCAATTGTGATGACCGTCGCGCAGCTGCTCTACCTTCCCACGCTCGCCGTGTGGGCACTCGCGTGGGCCGCGGGTCCCGGTTTCGCGGTGGGGACGGGCACCACCTGGTCCGCGCTCGGCACCACGAGCGGGGCCCTGCCTGCAATCCCGGTCCTCGGAGCCGTCCCGGATCTGCACGCGCCGTGGGCGCTGGCCCTGCCGGTGGCGGTGGGAATCGCGGCGGGTCTGTGGCGCGTGCGGAGGCCGGGGGGCTGGTCTGATCTCGCATGGCGGTCGGTGGCCTTCGGCGCGACGGCGTTCGGCCTGCTCTGGTCTCTTGGAGCGGCTGCCAGCGGGTCAATCGGGCCGGAGAGGATGGCCCAGGTGGGCGTCGCGCCCGTGACGTTCGCGGGAGTGACAGCAGGCCTCCTCCTGGCCGGGTTCGCGGTGGCCACTCTCGCGGCGCTCCCGGCGGTCGCGTCCGTCGCGGCCGCGGGACGCGCGGCGGTGCGCGATGCCATCGTGGGTGAGGGCGCGCCCCCACCCCCTCGTTCCCCGGAGCCGCGCGTGCCCACCGCTGCCACCGCCCCCACGGGCGGGACGATCCCCACCGCCGCCACCGTCCCGACGGTGCCCTCGTTCGCGTCGGCGTTCTCCAGCGTGACTGCGCCAACCGCGCCCTCGGCGGACTCGGTGTCCAGCGGCCGGAGCGCCGATCTGACGGCCGAGGCCCGCCGCTAGGCTGGGCCCGTGAAGCCCTTCCGCGTCGTCGTTCTCCTCTCCGGCGGCGGATCGAACCTCGCCGCTCTCCTCGACGCGGCCCGGGATCCGGCCTGGGGGGCCCGGATCGTGGCGGTCGGTGCGGACCGGTACGGAACCGGGGGAGTGGAGCGCGCCCGCCAGGAGGGCATCCCGACCTTCGTTGTCCGCCTCGGCGATTACCCCGACCGTGCTGCGTGGGACGTCGCCCTGACCGACGCCGTCGCCCGCCACAACCCGGACCTCGTGGTTTCCGCGGGCTTCCTGAAGCTGTGCGGGCCCGCCTTCCTCGAGCGGTTCGCCGGTCGGTACATCAACACGCACAACGCGCTCCTGCCGGCCTTCCCGGGCATCCACGGCCCGCGCGACGCGCTCGCCTACGGCGTCAAGGTTGCCGGCGCGACGCTGTTCTTCGTGGACGCCGGGGTGGACACCGGCCCCATCCTCGCCCAGGTGACCGTGCCGGTCCTCGACGACGACGACGAGGAGACGCTCACCGAGCGCATCAAGGTCGCCGAACGCCGGCAGCTGGTGGAGTGTGTCGGTCGGCTCGCTCGCGAGGGCTGGCACATCGACGGCCGCCGCGTCAGGTTCGGATCCCCCGAGGAGGACAGCCCATGATCCCCGTTCGTCGCGCCCTGGTCTCCGTGTACGACAAGACCGGGTTGCAGGATCTCGCCCGCGGCCTGCACGCCGCGGGTGTCGAGATCGTCTCCACGGGCTCCACGGCCGCCACCATCGCCGCCGTCGGCGTCCCTGTGACCGAGGTGAGCACGGTCACCGGTTTCCCCGAGTGTCTCGACGGCCGGGTGAAGACCCTGCACCCCCACATCCACGCCGGCATCCTCGCGGACCGCGCGAACCCCGAGCACATGGCCCAGCTTGTCCGCCTCGGGGTGGCGGCCTTCGAGCTGGTGGTGGTGAACCTGTATCCCTTCGCAGACACCGTCGCGTCCGGCGCGTCCCGGGCCGACTGCATCGAGAAGATCGACATCGGAGGGCCCGCAATGGTCCGGGCCGCCGCCAAGAACCACGGGTCCGTCGCCGTGGTGGTGGACCCGGCGGCGTACGGGCGCGTCCTCGAGGTGGTTCGTGCCGGCGGGTTCACCCTCGCCGAGCGGCGGGCCCTCGCCATGGAGGCCTTCCGGCACACCGCCACCTACGACGTCGCCGTCGCGTCGTGGCTCGGGGAGCAGTTCGACGACGCCGGGACGCCCGGCTGGCGGGGCGAGACCTGGACGCTGGGTCAGACGCTGCGTTACGGCGAGAACCCTCATCAGCGGGCGGCCGTCTACCTCAGCCCGGGGGGTCGTGGGCTCGCACAGGCTGAGCAGCTCGGCGGCAAGGAGATGAGCTACAACAACTACCAGGACACCGACGCGGCGATCCGCGCGGCCTGGGACCACGTCCGGCCCGCCGTGGCGATCATCAAGCACACCAACCCCTGCGGGATCGCCGTCGGCGCGACCATCGCCGAGGCCCACCGCCTCGCGCACGCCTGCGATCCCGTGTCCGCCTACGGTGGCGTGATCGCAGCCAATGGAGTGGTCGACGAGGAGATGGCCCTCCAGGTCAAGCCGGTGTTCACCGAGGTCATCGCGGCCCCCGGCTATACTGCCGCGGCCCTGGACCTGTTGCGGACGAAGAAGGGGCTGCGCATCCTGCGGCTGCCGGAACCGCAGCGGGGTGAGACGGAGACCAGGCCCATCACCGGCGGACTGCTGGTGCAGGACGTCGACCGCCTCGACGCCGCCGGCATCCGGGACGACGGTACACCCTTCGGCGACGACCCGGCCCGCTGGAGGCTCGTCGCCGGTCCGCCCGCGGACGCGGCCACGCTCGCCGACCTGGAATTCGCCTGGCGTGCCGTGCGGGCGGTGAAGTCCAATGCGATCCTGCTTGCCGCGAACGGGGCCTCCGTCGGGGTGGGCATGGGGCAGGTGAACCGGGTCGATTCCGCCCGCCTCGCCGTCGAGCGCGCCAACACGCTGGGTGACGGTCGTGAGCGCGCACGCGGTGCGGTCGCGGCGTCGGACGCCTTCTTCCCGTTCGCGGACGGACTGCAGCTGCTGCTCGACGCCGGGGTGCGGGCCGTCGTCGCGCCGGGAGGCTCGATCCGGGACGACGAGGTGATCGGTGCCGCCGAGGCCGCGGGGGTCCCGCTCTACTTCACGGGAAGCCGGCACTTCTTCCACTGAGAACACTAGACTGACCTCACGTCGAGGGTGCGGAGGTCGGGATGGCGGAGCCGGTCAGGATCGGGGTGCTCACCTCGGGCGGCGACGCTCCCGGCATGAACGCCGCCGTGCGGGCGGTCGTGCGCTCGGCCCTCGCGCGTGGCGCGGAGCCGTGGGCCATCATGGAGGGCTGGCAGGGCGCCGTGGACGGCGGCGACCGGATCCGGAGAATGGAATGGTCGGACGTCTCGTCCATCCTCCATCGGGGTGGCACCGTGATCGGAACCGCCCGATCCCGGGACTTTCGTGAGCGTGAGGGTCGCCTGCGCGCGGCGAAGAACCTCGTGGAGCGCGGGATCGACCACCTCGTGGTGATCGGCGGCGACGGCTCCCTCTCCGGGACCGACGTGCTGCGGCGGGAGTGGCCCGGGCTGCTCGGCGAGCTGCGGGACTCGGGCCAGATCAGCGAGGAGGCGGTGGCGCGGCACGGCACTCTCGCCATCGTCGGGCTCGTCGGGTCCATCGACAACGATCTCGTCGGGACGGACACGACCATCGGCGCCGACACGGCACTGCACCGCATCATCGACGCCATCGACCAGATCTCCTCCACGGCCGCGTCCCACCAGCGGACCTTCGTGATCGAGGTCATGGGACGTCACTGCGGCTACCTGCCCCTCATGGCCGCGATGGCGGGCGGCTGCGACTACGTGCTCATCCCGGAGCTGCCACCGCCGCCCGGCTGGGAGGACGAGCTCGTCGAGAAGATCCGGCTGGGCCGCGAGGCCGGCCGGCGGGAGTCGCTGATCCTCGTGGCCGAGGGCGCGACCGACCGCGCGGGCAGTCCGATCACCGCGCAGCAGGTGGCGGACATCGTCCGGGAGCGGCGGGGCGAGGACGCCCGCGTCACGATCCTCGGACATGTCCAGCGTGGCGGCACCCCGTCGGCCTACGATCGCTGGTCATCCACGCTGCTGGGGTTCACAGCGGTGCAGGAGGTCCTCAAGGCCCGGCCCGAGGACGAGGACTTCATCCTGGGGGTCCGCCGGAACCGCATCACCCGCATTCCCCTGATGGATGCGATCCGCAGGACGCGTGCCGTGGGAGTGGCGACGGCAGAGGGCCGCTACGAGGACGCGGTCGCCGCCCGCGGTGCCGGGTTCGCACAGACGCTGCGCATCAACGAGATCATGTCCAGCCCGCCGGCGGCGGACGCGCCGGTGGCGGGGGGCGCGCAGGGCAGGCGGATCGCGATCGTCCACGCCGGCGGCCTGGCTCCCGGGATGAACACCGCCGCCCGGGCCGCGGTGCGGCTCGGGATCGCGAAGGGCCACACCATGCTTGGCATCCAGGGAGGCTTTCCCGGACTCATCGCGTCCGACGTGCGGGAGCTGACGTGGTCCGAGGTGGACTCCTGGGCTTTCGAGGGCGGCGCCCATCTCGGCACGCGCCGCTCGGTCCCCGCCATCGAACAGCTCTACTCGGTGGGGCGGTCGCTCGAGATCAACCGGATCGACGCACTGCTCGTCATCGGGGGGTACAACGCCTACCTCGCCGCCCACGTGCTCGCCACCGAGCGCAAGCGCTACCCGGCGTTCCGCATCCCGATCATGGTGGTGCCCGCCTCGATCGACAACAACCTCCCCGGCACCGAGCTGTCCATCGGAGCCGATACCGCACTCAACAACGCTGTCTGGGCGCTCGACCGCGTGAAGGAATCCGCTGCGGCCGCGCGGCGCTGCTTCATCGCCGAGACGATGGGACGCTTCTGCGGGTACCTGGCCCTCATGGCGGGAATCGCCTCCGGCGCGGAGATGGTCTATCTCCACGAGCAGCAGCCCGACCTCGATCGCATCGCCCACGACGCCGCGCGCATGGCACAGAGTTTCCGGGAGGGCAGGAATCTGTTCCTCGTGCTGCGCAACGAGCAGGCGTCGCCGCGGTACGACCTCGACTTCATGGCGAAGGCCTTCGAGCAGGAGGGCGGCGGGCTCTTCGACGTGCGGCAGGATGCGATCGGGCACCTGCAGCAGGGGGGCAAGCCCAGTCCCTTCGACCGTCTGCTGGCCACCCGGCTGGTCTTCTACGCGCTGAACGAGCTGGATGCGGAGCTGGAGCGCGGGGGGCATGCGGCGTCGTACATCGGCTTCTCCTCCGCCTACATCGGGACGCGCCCGCTCGAGCGGATGCTCGACGACGTCGATGAGGAGTTCCGCAGGCCGCGCGAGCAGTGGTGGCTCGCGTTCGAACCGGTGTATCAGGCGCTCTCGCTGCGCGGTACACCCGTGGTCGGTGAGTTGCCGGTCGCCGACCTCTGAGCCTGTCCGCGGTCCGCCAGCGGGTGAGTTTCGCGACACTCGGCCCTGCCTTGACCGTGTGTTCACCTTGGGGGGTTAGAACAAGAGGTGAGGCCGGGACCAAATAGGCGTTGGTCCCGGCCTCTGTGTGTC
>JALHDK010000593.1:0-492 GCA_022838965.1 Actinomycetales bacterium
TGACGCCGGTGTCGACCTCGGTGCGCTGAGCGACCACCCATTCGCCCAGATCGATCCGCTGCAGACCGTCCGCCGAGACCGAGGCCCGGTAGCGCGCCGCCTCCGGCAGCACGACGCGGAAGAGGCCGTCCGGTGCGTCGATCTCGAGGTTCCGGGTGGCCACCCGGCCGCGCTCCGGCGCCCACTCGAGGTGGAGCATCGCCCGGGTCACCGGGCTGCCGTCCTCCCGCTGCAGGCGGCCGCGGAGGAGCTCGGCCGGCGCGAGGAGGATCCGCGCCGGCTCGGCCCGGTCGGCGCACGGCACCGCCGCTCGCCACGGGGCGTACCCGAGCGCATCGATCCGGATCTCCTCGCTGCCGCCGACTCCCGCGAGCGCGAAATGCCCCCGGGGATCGCTCTCGACGGCCCGCTCACCCGCGGCGACCGTCGCGCCGCGGATGCCCACCCCGTCCGGATCGACCACGACGCCCTGCCAGGCGGGGCAGGGCGGGT
>JALHDK010000593.1:502-1105 GCA_022838965.1 Actinomycetales bacterium
GGCGGGTCGGCGGCGGTCGCCAGGTCAGAAGCCGCAGCAACGCTCATACCGCTCAGCGCCAGACCGCCGAGCAGCAGCAGGAGCGCGAGCCGCGGCAGCAGCGGCCGTCGCGCAGAGAGGCCCGGGCCCGAGCGCCTCCGGTGACGCGCGCTCATCGGTCACTCCGGGTGGCCCAGCGGCGGAAAGCCGCGAGCTGAGAGACGAGCTGAGTCGGATCCACCCAGGCCATGGGGATCGAGGCTTCGAACAGCGGGGTGTGGTCCTGCGCGAGAATCGCGAGTCGTGGCAACGGCCAGGCTTTCGACATTCGCTGGTACTCCTCGTCCGGGATCGTGACGGTGCGGGCGCGCGGAATCCGTTCGAACAGGGGGGCGGATCGCGGGATCGAGGCGGGGAGAAAGAGCAGGAGCTCGATCTCCGGAAGCTCCTCGGCGAGGCGAGTCAGGGCCCCTTCGAGAAATGCCTCGGCTGGATTGCACCCCTCGAGTGCTGGCACCAGCCCGACCCACCAGATGTGGGCTCTATCCGGGGGCGTGACCGGCGGGGCCCCGGCAGAGGTTTCGCTCGTGGTGACGGTGGACGCGAGCACGACCCCGGCCATCC
>JALHDK010000199.1 GCA_022838965.1 Actinomycetales bacterium
ATGGCGATGTGGTGGTGGTAGCCGCCCGCCGAGACGAAGATCGCCGAGCCGACATCGATGGTGAGATCGAAACCGAGCGTCTCGACGTAGAAGGCGCGGGCGCGGGGGATGTCGCCGACCTGCAGGTGCACGTGGCCCACCGTGGACTGCCCCGAGCCCGCGGCGTCGGCCGGCAGGTGGCGGGCGAGGAACTGGTTGGGGTCGAGGGGCAGGTTCGCGAACTGGAGGTTGCCCGCCGCGTCCGTCGCCCACTGCGCGCGGGGCCGGTCGCGGTACAGCTCGAGGCCGTTGCCCTCGGGGTCGGTGAAGTAGAAGGCCTCGGAGAACAGATGGTCGGCGCTGCCGGTGAACGTCCCGGCCGGGTGGCGGGCCACGGAGAGGAGCGAGCTCGCGAGCGCTGCCTGGTCCGGGAAGAGGATGGCGGTGTGGTACAGGCCCGCGGCGCGGGGGCTGGCGGGCGGCAGGTCCTTCTCCTGCCGCAGCGCGACGACGGTCTCGCCCGCGCGGTTGCCGAGCGTGACCGTCGAGCCGCGGGCGTCGAGGACGTCGAGCCCGACGCCGTCGTGGTAGTACGAGGTCATCGTATCGAGGTCGCGGACCAGCAGCTCGACGGCGCCCATCGTGGTTGCGGGGGCGAGGCGGGCGCCGTGGCCGGCCGGGGGGCGGTGGGTTGTCATGGGACGAGTCTAGCGACACATAGTTGAACCGTAAACTACTGTTGCCAGCAGCCGCGGGCGTAGCCTCCCCGCTCGACGCGAGGTCCGTGGCAATGCGGTCTACCCTTGGTGCTACGGCCGATCAGCGAACGGAGACCATCGTGAGCAGCACCCCGCAGTCCAGGCCGGAGCCTGAGGAGACCGCCGTCCTGCACCCGCAGCCCGAGGGAACGGCCGTCCTTCCGCCGGTCGAGGGTGAGACGAAGGAGGCGGGGCCCGTCGAGTGGCCCGCCGAGCCGACCGTCGGGGAAACCCCCGTGGCGGCTCCCCATCCGGACGCCCAGCCGTGGGCCAGCGGACCGCCCACGTGGCCGGCACCGTCGACGCCGTCGACGCCGTCTGCGGCCGCACCACCGCCCGGACCGGCCCGTGCGGCGGAGCAACCCCCCGCACCCTCCGCGGGCCCGGCGTTCCCGCAGCAGGTGAATCGTCCGCGGCTCAGCCCTCCCAGCCAGAGCCAGCCCGCCGCAGGGCAGCCGTGGGGTGCTCCGTCCGGAGGGCAGTCTGGCGCGGGTCAGCCGTGGGGTGCTCCGTCCGGAGGGCAGCCCGCCGCAGGGCAGCCGTGGGGCCAGCCGTCCGCGGGGCAGCCGTGGGGCCAGCCGTCCGCGGGGCAGCCCGCGGCGGGGCAGCCGTCGGCGGGACAGCCGTCCGCGGGGCAGCCGTGGGGCGCGCCACAGCCTCCTCGCGGTCCGGCTGGTTCGCCCTGGGCCCCGCCACCGACCCCGTGGAGCACGCCCTCCGCCCCGCCGTCGGCGCCGTCCGCGGCGCAGGGGCCGGGCCCCGGCCCGCACACCCCCTTCGGGCCGCCGCCGTACCCCCAGCAGCCCTCCTACGCTGCCCCCGCGCCGGCGACACCCCGGTCCGAGCTCGCCGCCGCGAAGAACCTGCTCCTCGTGGCGCTGATCGCCGGGGCACTCGGCCTTCTGATCAACCTGGTCGCGGCCGTGGTGTCACCGTGGGGCGCCCCCGGCGCGGCGGTCCTCGTCCTTGTCGGCATGCTCTACCTCGGTGCCCTGGGGTGCGCGGCCGTCGCGGCGTGGAAGCTGCTCGGAGTGGTCGAGGGGCTCCTCCGGGACAAGTGACCCCGCCGGTGGGCCGCCCGCGCGCCGGGAGGCCCAGGCGGCGACTCCCACTACAGCGGACGCGCCCAGGCCCACTCCCACCGCGAGGAACGCATCCTCCGCGGACTCCATCCGGAGCTGGAAGAAGTCCCGTGTGACGGGCAGGAGGAAGGCCAGCACCCCGAGCACGGCCATGGCACCCACCACGGACAGGCGCCAGCCGGTGAGCGGCCATTCCACCAGGATGATGACCGCGAGGCTCACCACGAGCAGCACCAGCGTGCTGAGCGACCGCGCCTCGGCGACCCCCCGGTGGGCGTGTGCCTGGAAGATCACGATGACCGCCGTCGCCGCCCCCGTTCCCGCCGGGATGGCGAACCGCAGGACACGCCGCACGAACCCGGGCCGGTAGCGGCGGCCCACCGGCCGGAGGGCGAGGAAGAACGCCGGAATCCCGATCGTCAGCGACCCCACCAGGGTGATCTGCCGCGGCAGCAGGGGATAGGGCATCGCGAGCGCCAGCACGGCCACGGCGAGCAGGGTGGCCCAGACGGTCTTCGTGAGGAAGAGGTGCGCAACGTGTTCCGCGTTGGTCACCACACGCCGGCCCTCGGCCATGAGGTGGGGAACCGACGCGAACCGGTCGTCCAGCAGCACCACCTGCGCCACCGCGCGTGCGGCGGGGACCCCCGACCCCATCGCGATGCCGAGGTCCGCCTGCTTGAGTGCGACGACGTCGTTCACGCCGTCACCCGTCATCGCCACCGTGTGGCCGGATCGCTGGAGCGCGGCGACCATCACCGACTTCTGGTCCGGCATCACCCGGCCGAAGACGGTGGTGGTGGCGACGGCGTCGCCCAGGGTTTCGTCGTCGAGGCCGCGGGTGTCGAGCGCACGTTCCGCCCCCGGCACGCCGGACCCCTCTGCCACGCGCGCCACCGTGGCCGCGGCGTCGCCGGAGATGACCCGCAGGGCGATGCCCTGTCCGCGGAGGTAGCGGACCGTGTCCGGCGCGTCCGGGCGGAGGCGCTCGGCGAACAGCGCGAACCCCGCGGGCTCGAGCGCGGGGGGGAGGGCGTCCGGCGGGAGCTGGGTGGCGCGTGCGAGCAGGAGCACCCGGCGGTCCTCCGCCACGAGGGCGGCGAGACGCGCGCGCGCCGCGGCGCCACGGTCAGCGGGGATGGCCTCCAGCAGCACGTCGGGTGCGCCGAGGACCCAGCTGCCGTGCTCGCCGAAGTCGGCGGCACTCCACTTCCGGGCGGACGAGAAGGGCACGCAGGCCGTCGCCGTCCATCCGGCGGGCACGGGGACGGACTCGAGGATCGCCCGCATCGTGCCGTTCGGGGCGGGATCGGCGGCGGCGAGCGCGGCGAGCGCGGCGAGGCCGTCCGCCGGCTCGCCGTGAAGCGGTTCGAAGGAGGTGAAGGTGGGTTCCCGTTCCGTCAGGGTGCCGGTCTTGTCGGCACAGACGACGTCGGTGCGCGCGAGCGTCTCCACCGCGGCGAGCTCGTTGACGAGCACGTTGCGCCGCGTCAGGGTGAGCGCGGACACGGCGAAGGCGATCGAACTCAGCAGCACGAGACCCTCGGGCACCATGGCCACCAGGGCGGCCACCGTGTCGGTCACGCTCGCCGAGAGGTCCGCGGACGTCCGCAGATTCATGGCCACGGTGAGGCCGCCCACCGGGATCATCAGCAGTCCGATGGTCTTCAGCACCGCGTTGATGCCGCGCATGATCTCCGATCGCGTGCGCACGAAGCGTCGCCCGGCGTTCTCGATCCGGGCGGCCCAGGAGTCGGCGCCGACCGCCGTCGCCCGGCACACCGCCTGACCACTGACCACGAAGCTGCCGGACAGCACCTGATCCCGGAAAACCATTTCCTGGTGGCCTTCGGCGTGCTGCTGGTGGG
>JALHDK010000200.1 GCA_022838965.1 Actinomycetales bacterium
GCCCACCTCCGCGTAGAGGGCGAGCTCCTCGAGGTTGTCCCCGTGCTCCCCCACACCCGCGTCGGTGCCGAACGCGATCCGCACCCCGGCCTCGAAGGCACGCTGCACGGACTCGCGGTGCGTGTCCACCACGCGCCGGGCCTTGTCGAGGATCTGGGGCGGCATGGTGAGGCCCCGCTCGGCGTTGCGGACCACGGCGAGGGGTGCCAGCAGCGTCGGCACCAGCCATGCCTCCGCCTCGAGGAGCATCCCGATGGCCTCGTCATCGAGGTGCACGCCGTGCTCGATGGACCGCACCCCCGCGCGCAGCGCGTTCTTGATGCCCGCGGTGCCCTGCGCGTGGGCCAGCACGTAGCTGCCGTGGGCCGCGGCCTCCTCTACGGCCGCACGGATCTCCTCGAGGGTGAACTGGGTGTGGGAGGGGTGGTCCATCGGGGACACGACACCCCCCGAGGTGCAGATCTTGAGCTGGTCCGCGCCGGCGCGGAACATGCGGCGTGCCACCCGGCGCACCTCGTCGGGGCCGTCCGCGATGCCGCACGGCCGCCCGGGATGCTCCTCCATGAAGGGCAGGTGCACTCCCGAGGGCATCCAGGTGTCGGCGTGGCCGCCGGTCTGACTCATGACGTTCACCGAGATCTTCATGCGCGGGCCGGCCACCATGCCCTCCTCCACCGCCCGCTTGGTGCCGAGGTCCGCCCCGCCGGTGTCCCGCACGGTGGTGATTCCGGCGGCGAGCGTGCGGCGCAGGTTGCCGACCGAGAGGTAGAACTGCCGGGAGAACGGCTCGTTGAGCATCTCCAGCGACCCGGCGTTCGTGAACAGGACGTGCACGTGGGCGTCCACGAAGCCGGGCAGCAGCGTGCGCCCGGTGCCGTCCACCACGGTGGCACCCTCCTCCCACGTCAGCCCGCCGGTCGGCTCGATGTCCGTGACGACGTCGTCCGTGACCACCACGTCGGCGAGCCTGTCGAGGAACGCCGTGCCGTCGAAGACGCGGACGTTGGTGAAGACCGTGGTTCCCATTGCACCCCTCCTTGCCGGATGCCCCGACCGTACTCCCCCGGCGGGCGGCGGCGGCGCGGATTTCCCGGCTCAGTGCCGCGCCGACTCCGGCTCAGTGCCGCGCCGACTCCGGCTCAGTGCCGCGCCGAGCCCAGGGGCCGCTGCGGGCGGCCGTCGTCCGTGGGCGCGAGCCCGCCCTGGCAGGCGGGACAGTAGAACATCACCCGGTCCTCCGGCGCCCGCCCGATGGCCGCCACCCGCACGAGCGCGCCGCAGCGCCGGCACTCGCGGCCCGAGCGGGCGTGCACCCACGTCTCCTCGCCCCGCCGGCGGGATCCCGTGGTGGACTGGATCGCGTCGCCCAGGTTGGCGCGCATCAGCCGCCGCGCCCGCGCCACCACCCGGCGCAGCCCCTCCTCCCCCAGCCCGCCGACGCCGGCCCAGGGATGCACTCCCTCCAGGAACAGCGACTCGGATGCGAACATGGTGCCGATCCCGGCGAGCGCGCGCTGGTCGAGCAGGGCCTCGGCGACCGCCCGTTCCGGCCGGGCCAGCAGGTTGACGAGGGCGAGCTCCGGATCCCAGTCCGGCCCGAGGATGTCCGGACCGAGGTGGCCCACCAGATCGGCCTCCCGGTCGGTACGGACCAGGTCGACCATGCCGAGGCGCAGACCGAGGCACGCCCACTCCGGCGACGCCACCAGCACCCGCAGGGCCGGGCTGCGCAGCTCCCGCGGCCCCAGCCCGGCGGTCGGCAGCACGCGCCACGATCCCTCCATCCGCAGGTGGGTGTGCAGGGTCCAGCCGCCGGCCACCCGGTGGAGGAGGTGCTTGCCGCGCGGGACCACGGCGAGGGTCTCGCGCCCGTGGAGCACGCCGCCGTCGCGGTCACCCCACCGCAGTTCGGCGTGGACCAGTGGCCGGCCGGCCAGCGCCTGGTGGAGGCGGCGAGCGGTCCGGAACACCACGTCGCCCTCAGGCACGGAACCGCAGTCCCTTCGGGGTGGGCGAGAAGCCGGCGTCGGCGAGCGCGCGGACCAGCGGGTGGTGGGAGCCCGCCACCGGGTCGCCGTCGATGCGTTCCACCGACAGCCGGCCGAGCCCCCGGACCGCTGCGGCGATCCCCCGCGCGGCCGCGTCCAGCACGGCGGGGTCGTCGCTCCAGGTGAGCGCGGTCCGGCCGCCGCGCTCCAGGTACACCACGAGCCGGCCGTCCACCATGGCCACCAGCGCCCCCGCCTTGCGTCCAGGCCGGTGCCCCGCGCCGTCGGGCCACTCCAGCGCGGCCCCCCACGGGCTCGCGGGGTCGGTGGCCGCGAGCACGACGACGCTCGGACTGCCCGCCTCCCCGCCCGAGTGGCCGACCGCCCGCAGCCGGTCCACCGCGCCCACGGTGGCGAACTGCGCGGCGCCCAGTCCCTCCACGAAGTAGCCGCGGCGGACCCGTCCCGCCTCCTCCGCCCGGGCCAGCACCCGGTAGAGCCCCGCGAACCCGCCCGGGACGTCCTCCGCCTCCACGGAGCCGCGCGTCACCACGCCGTAGCGGTCCAGGAGCAGCTCGGTGCGGGCGAGGACGCGGAGTGTGGGATCCGGCGCGACGGCGGGCAGCAGGGACCAGCGTCCCGCCGCCGTCGGGGGGCCGCTCGCGGAGGACAGCACCGGCCGGCCCGGCGTGGCCGCCCCCAGGGAGCCCAGGCTGGGGCGCACCCCGTAGCGCGTCGTCAGCCGGCGCGACGGTGTCCGCCGGTGCGCCGTCCGGCCGCCGCCCAGGACGGTGCGCAGGGCCCCGAGGCTGTCGTTGGTGATCCGGCCCGCCCAGACGAGGTCCCACAGGGCGTCCACCACCTGGGCGTCTGTGGGGGGCGCGTCGGCGAGCGCGCCGGCAGCGGCGTTGGCGAGCGCGCGGAAGAACCAGCCACCACCACCGGCCAGGGCCTCGAGAATCGCGGTGTGCACGGGACCGGGGGCGAGGTCGCGGGGTGGGGCCAGGGTGAGCGGGGCGGTGTCGGCGAGGTGCAGCGCCACCCACCCGTCGTGGCCCGGGATGGTCCCGCAGCCCTGCCAGATCACCACGCCGCTCGCCGTCAGCTCATCGAGCATGACGCCCTGGTAGTCCGGGATCCGGGCCGGCAGCACCAGGGCTTCGAGGGCGCTGGCGGGCACCGGGACGCCCGCGAGCTGCTCCACGGCGCGCAGCAGCCCGTCCGGACCGGCGAGCCTGCCCCCCACCCCCTGCCACTCGGGGAGGAACCGGGCGAAGTCGGCGGGGGCGACCGGCTCCACCTCCCGGCGCAGCGCCGCCAGCGAACGGCGCCGCAGCCGCTGCAACACCTGGGCATCGCACCACAGGGGACCGTCGCGCGTGCCGTCCGCGCCCGGCACTTCGTTCCGCACCAGCCGGCCCGCCGCGGTGAGCCGTTCGAGGGGAGCGCGGACGACGGCGATCCCCACTCCCAGCCACTGCGCCGGCTCGGCCGCCGTGAACGGGCCGCGGTGGCGGGCGAACCGCGCCACGAGATCGCCGAGGGGGTCGGCCACCGGTTCGAGGAAGGTGGGCGGGATCCCGACGGTAAGGGCGACGCCGAGGGCGTCCCGGAGGCGCGCGGCGTCCTCGACGGCGGCCCACCGGTCCTCGCCGGCGACGCGCACCGGGATGATCCGGCGCGCGGCGACCAGG
>JALHDK010000201.1 GCA_022838965.1 Actinomycetales bacterium
GCCCTTCACCGGCGAGTCCCCCGTGGCCGTCGCCTACCAGCACGTCCGCGAGCTGCCGCCCGTCCCTTCGACGATCGCGAGCGACATTCCCGAGGCGCTCGACCGGGTGGTCCTGAAGGCGCTTGCCAAGGATCGTGACGAGCGCTACGCGGATGCCAACCAAATGCGCGCCGACCTGCTCGCCGTGCTGCGTGGCGGGGCCGTGGGCGCTCCCGCCGCCACCGCGTGGCTCGCACCCGCCATCGGCGCGTCCACGAACGCGACGACGCCCCTCAGCGCCGCCACCCCCGACCGCGCGCCGCGGTACGGGATCACCCCGGCGGCCACGACGGCGATGCCCACCGCCCGCCCGCTGTCCGACGACTCGGAGAAGGGCTCCCGCTGGTGGGTGTGGCTCCTCGTGCTGATCGGGCTGGGTGCCGCCGCCGGTATCGGTTTCCTGCTGCTGAACCGGGACGGCGGCCTGCTGGCGAGCACCGTGCCGGACGTGACGGGGATGACCCAGGCTGAGGCCGCAGACGCCATCGAGGCGGAGGGGCTGGTCTTCAACTACGCGGGCGAGGAACCCAGCGAGGATCTCGAGGCGGGCCGGGCCACCCGATCCGAGCCGGCCGCGCGTGCGGAGGTCGCGGACGGCACGACCGTGAACGTCTGGTTCTCCTCCGGCGCGGCGGAGTTCGCGATCCCGTCGGTGGCCAACCTGCCGCAGGAGCAGGCACAGCAGGTCCTCGCCGACGCCGGCCTCGTGGTGTCGCGGGTGCAGACGGAGGACGCCCCTGGCGTGGAGAAGGACGTCGCACTGCGCACGGATCCCGCGGCGGGTGAGCTCGCGAAGAAGGGCGACCGGGTGGTCCTGTACACCGCCACCGGCCGGGTGCAGGTGGAGAGCGTGGTGGGCCGCGCCGAGGCCGAGGCGACCGCCTACCTGGACTCCCTGCAGTTGCGGTGGTCGATCACCGACCGCATCCCCTCCGACCAGCCCGCCGGGGTGGTGCTCTCCCAGGACCCGGGCGCCGGTACGCTCGGCATCAACGATTCGGTGCGGCTGGTGGTGTCCAGTGGGCCGGAGCCGACGCCGGAGCCGACGCCGACCGAACCCGCCCCCGTTCCCTCGGACGGTGTCCCTCCGGCGGAACCCAGCCCCTGAGGGCGCCGCGGGCGCGTGGCGCCGGCGCTCACTCGAGCACGAGCGGCGCGAGCCCTTCCGCGCGGGCGGGCGCGTCGTCGTCCCCACACACCCGGAGCCAGTTGGCGAGCATCCGGTGGCCACCCTCGGTCAACACCGACTCGGGGTGGAACTGCACGGCGAAGAGCGGCAGGTCGCGGTGATGCATCGCCATGATCAACCCGTCCGCGTGGGCGTTGGGCACCAGATCCCCGGACATGGTGCCCGGCTCGACGGCGAGCGAGTGGTAGCGCGTGGCACGCAGCGGGGAGGGGAGCCCCTCGAACAGGCCGGTGCCGTCATGCTCGATCAGGGACGTCTTGCCGTGCATCAGGGTGGGGGCATGGGTGACCAGGCCACCGAAGACCTCCCCGAGCGCCTGGTGCCCCAGGCAGACGCCGAGCATCGGGAGACGGAGGGCCGCGCACCGCTCGATCACCTCGATGGAGGCTCCGGCCTCCTTCGGGGTACCCGGGCCGGGAGAGACGAGGACACCATCCCAGCCTTCGAGACTGTCGGGGACCACATCGTTGCGCACCACGGTGGTCTCGGCGCCCAGCTGCTGCAGGTAGCCGACGATGGTGTAGACGAACGAGTCGTAGTTGTCGATCACCAGGATCCTGCGGGGGCGGGTCGCGGTCACGTCACTCCTCGATCGGGACGGCGAGTCCCGGGATGTCCGGGCCGGTGTAGGCAGGGAGGGTGGTGGCGGTCAGTTCGGTGACCCGCCAGCCGAGCCGGACGGCGTCGACGTACTGGAGGTACACCTGCACCTCCGGCGAGGCGGCGAGGGCCGCGCGGAGGCGGCCCGGATCGCCGAGGGCCTCGATGACGTAGGGCGGGGAGTACTGGCGGCCGTGCAGCAGGAGCACGTTTCCCACGCAGCGTACGGCGGACGTGGAGGTGAGTCGCTCCCCCTGCACGGCCATCGCCTCGGCACCGCCGGCCCAGAGTGCGTTCATCACCGCCTCGAGGTCCTGCTGGTGCACCACGAGGTCGTTGACGTCGTAACGGTTGTCGTCGACGGCGGGTGCGTCCCACAGCTCGACCCGCAGGCCGGGCCCGCGCAATGCGGTGGCGCCGGAGGCCACCAGCAGATCGGGCGACGGCTGCGGGATCGCCACGTCGACCTGCCGGACCAGCTCGTTGCGCTCGGAGCGCAGCGCCGCCACGTCCGCCTCCAGGGCGTCCCTCCTGGCGGACTCGATGCGGACGAGGTCGGCGATGTCCTCGGGGGTCTCCCGGTTGTTCCCGGAGAACAGCGCGGCGTTGGCGGAGAACAGCACGCCCACGCCGATGGCGAGCAGCACGAGGACGATGGACGACGCCTGGGGATGCCACCACTGGGGCCGCTGCCGTTCTGCCATCGCTCCTCGCCCGGTCGCGCCGCCCGTCTCGACGGCGTCGCGGTCAACACTAAGCTAAGGGGAGACGTCGAGGCGAGCGCCCGTGGGGCGCATCGAGGAGTGCAGATGCCCGAATCACGGAAGCGCAAGAAGGCCGCCACCACCCCCCACCTGAAGCGACAGGTCAGGGGTCCGGCGCCCAGCCCCTCCTGGTGGGCGCCGACGTTGAGTGCCTTCATGATCGTCGGGCTGGTCTGGGTGGTGGTGACCTACCTCTTCCGCGGGGAGATCCCCATCCCCGGGATCGGCAACTGGAACCTCGCCATCGGGTTCGGCCTCATCATGACCGGGTTCCTGATGACCATGCGCTGGCGCTGATCGAATCACACCAGTGTTGTTCACAGGTGTGGGAAAGCCTGTTGATAACTACACCGCTGTAATTCACATCACATTCACGGCTCCCTCACCTATCGCATCGGTGGCGGCGAGACGGAACCCCGGAGCGCCGGTCAGACAGTCGCGTACTTCAGGGCGGCGAGCAGGACGAGGAGCGCGGGGAGGAGCAGCGTGACACCGACGGCCACCGGGGTTCGCACCCGCCGCGGGGCGAACAGGTAGGCGGCCGCCAGGGCGCTGCCGGTGAGCAGACCACCCAGGTGGCCCTGCCACGAGACGCCCGGGATGAGGAATCCCAGCACGAAGTTGATCGCGATGAGCACCACGATCTGCGTGTCGCTGCGCTGCAGCCGGCGCAGCGTCAGCGCGAGCGCGCCGAAGAGGCCGAAGACCGCGCGGGGATGGAAGCGCCGGTGCTGGACGATGTCTTCCAGGAGGCGTAGGGCGTCGGTGTAGAGTTCGCGTGCCTGCGCGCCATAGGTTTCGCTTTCGAGGATTTTGGGGAAGCGGCCGCGCAGTTCCCAAGCCAGGAAGAGGGGCGTCCAGTCGATGTACCGGACAATTTCCTCCAACGGGGCCGGATCCCACACCTGCACGCCGGTTTTTTCCGGCCGGGGGATAGGAATTGTGTCCCAATCGCTTTCGAACTTGTCCGCGCGGGCGAGGGCCAGATCGACGCACGGGGCCACGCTGCGCCGGCTTTCCGCGTACTGCCGCCGCAGGGTTTCGTGCTCGCGTTCCAGTTGTTGGACGAATTCCGTCCGTTGGCGGGG
>JALHDK010000202.1 GCA_022838965.1 Actinomycetales bacterium
AGCCTCGGCATCGGCGACACCACCGAGCCCCTCACCCCGCACATCGCCGCGCGGCTGGCGGAGTACGCCGCCGGGCTCGGCACGCCCGGGGGGTACTCCGGGTACGGCGACGAGCAGGGACTGACCGCGCTGCGCGAACGCCTCGCAGCGGTGGTGTACCGGGACGCGGTGGCCGCGGACGAGGTGTTCGTCTCCGACGGCGCGAAGTGCGACATCGGACGGCTGCAGCTCCTGTTCGGCCGCGACGTGGCGGTGGCGGTCCAGGATCCGTCGTACCCGGTGTACGTCGACGGCTCCGTGATCATCGGTGCCGCCGGTCCGTACGACGACGGCGGCGCCGGCGGCCACGCCGGGTACGCCGGCATCAGCTACCTGCCGTGCACCCCGGAGAACGGCTTCTTCCCCGACCTCACCGCACTGCCCACCGACGGGGTGGTCTACTTCTGCTCGCCCAACAATCCGACGGGTGCCGTGGCAACCCACGCGCAGCTGGGGGAGCTGGTGGCGGCCGCGCTCCGGACGGGATCGGTCATCGTGTACGACGCCGCCTATGCCGAGTACATCCGGGACCCGGGGTTGCCGCGGTCGATCTTCGAGGTGGACGGCGCCCGGGAGTGCGCCATCGAGGTGAACTCCTTCTCGAAGCCGGTGGGCTTCACCGGGGTGCGTCTCGGCTGGACGGTGGTGCCGAGGGAACTGCGCTTCGCTGACGGCAGTTCGGTCAACGCGGACTGGAACCGGTTGTGCACCACGGTGTTCAACGGCGCGTCGAACATCGCGCAGCACGGCGGGCTGGCAGCCCTCGAGCCGGACGGTCTGGCGGAGATGAGGACCCTCACCGACTTCTACCTCGGCAACGCGCACCTCATCCGGCGGACACTCGAGGGGCTCGGCGTGACGTGCGTGGGCGGGGACAACGCCCCCTACGTGTGGGCGCACTTCCCGGGCCGTGCGAGCTGGGACGTGTTCACGGAGATCCTGGAGCGACACCACGTGGTGACCACTCCCGGCTCCGGGTTCGGCCCGGCGGGCGAGGGGTTCGTGCGGTTCTCGGCGTTCGGGCACCGCGGGGATGTGGAGGAGGCGTGCCGCCGCCTGGAGGGATTCGCGGCCGGCTAGTCCGCCAGCCGGACCGGCTCGATCAGCCCGGGGCCGTCATTGCGCACGGAGCCGACCGCCCTGCCCACCGGGCGGGGCAGCAGGCGGGGCTCCGGCATGGCTTCCACCAGCGCCCGGACCTCCGCGGGATCGGTGATGCCGGGATCGAGCCAGTCGTCCAGCAGACCGGCGGGCACGATCACGGGGCAGCGGTCATGTACATGCCCGAGCGCGTCCGACGCCGCCCTCGTGACGATGGTGCAGGTCCACAGCCAGGCGGCCGGGTCGTCCGGCGGGCGCTCGGGGTCCCGCCGCCACTCGTACAGGCCGGCGAACGCGAGCGGGGCGCCGTCGGGATCGGTGAGGTACCAGGGCTGCTTGCGCCGGCCGGCGTCGTCGAGCTTCTGCCACTCGTAGTAGCCGTCCGCCGGGACGATGAGCCGGTGATGGCGGGCGGCGTTGCGGAAGGCGGGCTTCGAGAGGAGCGTCTCGGAGCGGGCGTTGATCATCCGGGCTCCGGTGGCGGGATCGGCCCAGGGGGGCACGAGCCCCCAGCGGGCGGTCCGGAGTTGTCGCCGCTTCGCCTCCGGGTTGTCCTTCGGCGCCCGGTCCAGCACCACCCGGACATCCTGCTGCGGCGCCACGTTCCAGCTGGGTGGGACCTGGGGGGTCAGGACCTCGGTGACCCGGAACGCCGCCGCCAGGTCGGCGTCACTCCGGAAGGAGGCGTAACGTCCGCACATCGGCTGTCATTCCGTGACCTCGTCGGCGATGCCGTGGTCGGCGGCGTCAATGACGATCTCCACCCGATCACCGCGCATCTGCCCACGGTAGCGCGGCCGGGATGGTGCCGCCCGGGCAGCGACCGTAGCCTGTCTTCATGGACGGGTATCTCCTGCTGCACGAGCCCGTCTACGCGTGGTCCAGCCTCGTCTACCTGGCAGCGGCCGCGCTGGCCCGGCCGGCTCCCGGGGCCTACCTCGCCCTGGTGGCGGGCATCGGCGTGGGATCGTTCGTGCAGCACGGACCGAACCCGTCCGTCGCGGACCTCGTGCACGACCTCCCGCTCGCAGGGACGCTCGCGTTCGTGGCCGCCGACGCCGTCGCCGGGCTGCGCGGCCAGACCCGCCGCTGGTGGTGGTGGGGGGTGCCCACGGTCGCCCTGGTGCCGCTGATCCTTGCCGCTCCCCTCGCCGCCGACGCGGCCCAGGCGGGGATGGCGGCGGCGGCGATCGCGCTCACTCTGGCGCGCGCCCGCGCGCACCCGGGGACCGGACGGCGCACCGCGCTGGCCCTGGCGCTGCTGGCGTCCGGTGCCGCCATCGGCACCCTCTTCGAACGTGGGGGGCCGCTGTTCAACCCGGCGTGGGTGGTGGACGGTCACGCCCTCTGGCACGTCCTCTCGTCGGCGTCCCTCGTCGTGCTCGCGCCGCTCCTGGGCCATCACCGCCGCGGGAGCTCGTGAAGCGTGACGGCCAGGGTTCGATCGTGGGTGAGGACCGCGGTCATGTAGGTCGGCCGGGGCATGCGGCGCGGATCGGTGGGGGATCCCGGGTTGAGGAGCCGCATCCCGCGCGGGGTGGTGCTGTCCCAGGGGATGTGGCTGTGCCCGAACACCAGCACGTCCACGTCGTCGAAGCGCGCGTCCATCCGTTCCTCGCGACCGGAGGCGGGACCGGTGTCGTGGACGACCGCCAGCCGCGTCCCCGCGACGGTCGCCAGCGCGACCTCGGGCACGCGGGCGCGGACCTCGGGGCCGTCGATGTTCCCCGAGCAGGTCACCAAGCGGCGGGCGCGGCGCCCGATGGCGTCCAGCAGCCCGACCCCACCCCAGTCACCGGCGTGCACGACGACGTCGGCGGCGTCCACCGCCTCGCCGGGGAGGTCAGGCCCGCCCGCGCGCCAGTGGGTGTCCGAGATGAGGAGGAGTCGGAGCGGGGCGGGAGTCACAGCGGCGAGGCTACCCCACCGCCGCGAGCGCGAACGGCAGGACGGCAGTGGCACCGTTCCGGCGGAGGAGTCGGCCGGCCACGGTCATGGTCCAGCGGGAGTCAACCAGGTCATCGATCAGCAGGATCGGACCGTCGAGGGTGGCGAGCCGCCGCGCCATTCCCTCCGGGACGGCGAAGCGCTGCCACACCTCCCGGACCCGGTAGGCGCTGTTGCCGGCCCGCCCGGAGGTCCCTCGGGCAAGGAGATCCAGCGGCCCGAGCAGTTCCAGGCGTCCGGCGTTCGCGATCCCCGAGGCGAGGGACTCCACGAGGCGCGGACGCCCGACGCTCGGGATCCACGCCACCGCCACCGGCCGCGCCTCCCACCCCCACTCCCGGAGCACCCGCACACAGGCGCGCGCCATCTCCGCGGAGACCACCGCATCCCTCGGGCGGCCCTCGGCGTCCGGGGCGAACAGGTGCCGCAGCGGGCCACCCCACCCCAGGTCGCTGAGCCGGGCCACCACCCGGCCCTCCGCCACCTGCTCCCCGGCGGGGATCCTGCCCCGGACGGGCTGCCCGTCGGCCTGCACCCCCAGCCGGTCCAGCCCGGTCGGCCACAGGGACCGCGGCGGGAGGGGCACCCCCACCCGGTCGAGCGCCGCCCGGGCGGACTGGCCCGCCGGAACCGTGACCTCCGTCGGGTACCAGGGACCGGCACAGGTGTCACACCGACCGCACGGCGCTGCATGCGGGTCATCGAGTTGGGCGGTGAGGAAGGCCATCCGGCACGTGGTGAGGCCCTCGTACGCGAGCATCGCCTGCTGCTCGGCGTCCCGGGCCGCGGCAATGCGGTCGTACCGGGCGGCGTCGTAGGTCCACGGCCGCCCCGTCGCCACCCAGCCGCCCTGGACCGCCTCGACGGCGCCGTCGACGGCGAGCACCTTCAGCAGCAGCTCGAGCGGGCCGCGACGGATGTCGACGCGGGCCTCCAGCGCGCCGACCGAGAGGGGGCCGGCCGCCGCCCGCAGCGCTCCCAGGACCGCGTCCGCCGCCGCCGGACGGGGCATCGCGTTGGTGGCGAACCAGTGCCAGATCGCCCGGTCCTCCTCGCCCGGCAACAACAGGACGTCGGCGCTGGCCGTGGCACGCCCCGCCCGACCCACCTGCTGGTAGTAGGCCACCGGCGAGCTGGGCGCCCCCACGTGGACCACGAAGCCGAGGTCCGGCTTGTCGAAGCCCATGCCGAGGGCGGAGGTGGCCACCAGCGCCTTCACCTCGTTGCGCTTGAGAGCCTCCTCCGCCACGAGCCGCTCGGCGGTGTCCGTGCGGCCGGTGTAGGGCAGCACGCGGTGCCCCGCCCCGGCCAGGAGGGCCGCGGTGTCCTCCGCGGCGGCGACCGTCAGGCAGTACACGATGCCACTGCCCGGGAGGTCCCCCAGATGCTCGGCGAGCCAGGCGAGGCGGCGCCACGACGTGCCGAGGTCCAGGACTCCGAGCCGCAGCGACTCCCGCGCCAGCGGCCCCCGCAGCGTGAGCACCTCGTGGCCCCCGGCCGCCATCTGCTCCTCCACGTCGGCGACGACGCGGGCATTCGCGGTCGCCGTGGTTGCGAGCACGGGAACACCGTCGGGGAGCTCGCCGATGAGGTCCCGGATGCGGCGGTAGTCCGGCCGGAAATCGTGCCCCCAGTCGCTGATGCAGTGGGCCTCGTCGATCACCAGCATGCCGGTCGCCCCGAGGAGGTGGGGCAGCTGTTCCGCGCGGAACCGCGGGTTCACGAGACGCTCGGGGGACACCAGCAGGACGTCCACGCGGTCCTCCGCGAGCAGCCGCTCCACCTCGTCCCACTCGGTGACGTTGGCCGAATTGACGGACGCCGCGAGCACCCCGGCCCGCGCCGCAGCCGCCACCTGGTCGCGCATGAGGGCGAGCAGGGGAGAGACGATGAGCGCGGGACCGCTGCCCGCGCGTCGCAGCAGCATCGCTGCGACGAAGTACACGGCGGACTTCCCCCAGCCGGTCCGCTGCACCACCAGGGCCCGGCGGCGGTGTGCCACCAGGGCCTCGATCGCTTCGAACTGGCCGGGATGGAAGTCCGCCGCCGGTTGACCGGTCAGGCCACGGAGAATGGCCAGGGCCTCCTGGCGGAGCTGGTGCGGGTCCATGGCCCCACGCTCTCACGCCCCACCGACGCGAACGGACGCCAGTCCGCGGCCGGCCGCCGCAGGGAACTAGGCCCGGACCTCCACCACGCTGCCGTGCTGGTCGATGTAGTCGGCGTCCGGGTCGTCGAACCAGTGACCGTTCTCGCCGAGGTAGCGGAATCGCAGCGTGGCGCCCGCGGGCACCGTCACGGCGGCGCTCAGGGTGCCGTTGCTCCGGCGGCGGAGGACGTGCTTTCCGGGGGTCCAGTCGTTGAAGTCGCCCACCACACTGACGGTCCCGTTGGCGGCCTCGGCCGGGATCGCGAACGTGAGACGGTGGGCGGAGGTCTTCGGGTCGTAGGACTGCTTCAGCATTGACGCGCCTTTCTCTCGACAGAGGTCGATGAAGTCGTGAATGACAACGGTGTCATTCTGGCAGAATGTCGGCGCCGATCGCGGATCCCGTCCAGTCCCCGCGTGTCGGCCGGCCACACCGCGTGTCCGGCGGCGTCCGCGGGTACGGGGCAGAATCGTTCCCATGCGTGAACTCGTGGTCCTCGGGACGGCCTCACAGGTCCCCACCCGCACGCGCAACCACAACGGCTACCTGCTGCTCTGGGACGGGGAGGGGCTGCTGTTCGACCCGGGGGAGGGCACCCAGCGCCAGCTGCTGCACGCGGGTATCTCGGCGCATCACATCACCAGGATCTGTCTCACCCACCTGCACGGGGACCACTGCTTCGGCCTCCCCGGGGTGCTGTCGCGGCTGTCCCTCGACGAGGTTCAGCACCCGGTGCACCTCCACTATCCTGCGTCCGGTGACGAGGCGGTCCGTCACCTCGTCGCCGTCGCCGACAACGGCATCGACCTGCGCCTGCATCCCCACGGACGTGCCGGCGAGGTCGCCGAGGGCCTGGTGGTCCAGCCGCTGCGCCACCGCATCGAGACGTACGGCTACCAGCTGGTCGAACCGGACGGGTTCACCCTGCTTCCCGACCGGCTGCGGGAGGCGGGCGTCCGTGGCCCCGACGTCGGGCGGCTGCGGCGGGACGGCCGGCTCGGTTCGGTCCGCCTCGAGGACGTGGGCGTCCGTCGCCCCGGCCAGCGGTTCGCCCTCGTGATGGACACGGCGCCGTGCGCCGGCGCCGAGGCCCTCGCCGAGGGCGCGGACCTCCTCGTGGCCGAGTCCACCTTCGCGGACGACGACGCCGCCCTCGCGGACGCCTACGCGCACCTGACCGCCGGCCTCGCCGGCGAGCTCGCCGCCCGCGCCGGGGCACGCACGCTGGTGCTCACCCACTTCTCGTCGCGGTACTCCGACGTCGAGCCGTTGCGGCGACAGGCCGCGGCCCGGGCGGGCGGGGCGGTCGTCGTCGCGGCGGCGGACCTGGACCGCTTCGCGTTCCCCCGG
>JALHDK010000006.1 GCA_022838965.1 Actinomycetales bacterium
GAGGCGGAGCGGCAACGCCTCGACGTACACCATGGGAACCTTCCGGCGAACGAGGTCGAGGTCGTAGGGAGTCAGCCACGGCCCCTGGTCGCCGCTCGCAAGTCCAGCCACTGTCAGTCCACCCCGGCAGATGTGATCCTTCCTCCTACCTTCTCATGCACGGACCCACTCCCGCCGTGCTTCGAAGCCGTGGCCCGCCAGCCGCGGAAGGCCCATACTGGGGTGGTCGGCGGACGGAGGACATCATGACGCGCCAGATCCGCATCCTGCGCAGTCCACGGCGGGAGCTCGCGGTGGTCCGGACCAGGACGACCATGGATCGCATCGGCGACCTCCTGGAAGGCGTCTTCGAGGACGTCGCGGCGCATCTGGGCCCCCGCGGCCTGCTGGGCGACGGGCCGGCGATCGTCGTCTACGACGCCGACGGCGTGGCCGTGGCGGCGGGTTTCCCCGTTCCGGAACCCATCGAGGGGGACCGTCACGTGGTGCCCCTGCAGCTGCCGGAGGGCGAGATCATCACGACGACGCATGTCGGGCCGTACTCGACCCTGCCGGAGGCACACGCCGCCCTCAGGCGCGCCGCCGGGGAGCTCGGCCGCGAACTCGGTCCGCTCCTGTGGGAGGAGTACTGGAGCCCGCCCGAAACCCCGCCCACCGCGACGCGCACCGTCATCTGCTGGATGCTGGAGAACCCGCGCTGATCGGTGGCCGGAGGGGTGGCGCCGGGGCTGCCCGACAGCGGCGCGAAAGCAGAAGGACCGGACATCACGTCCGGTCCTCGTCCGTGCGCCATCAGGGACTCGAACCCCGAACCCGCTGATTAAGAGTCAGCTGCTCTGCCAGTTGAGCTAATGGCGCGTTGCGGCCTCAAGAACATTACCAGTGGCGGGGCCGCGTGCAAAATCCGCCGGGCGGGGTGGGAGGCCACCATGTACCGTGGTGGCCACGGGACAAGGAGGCTCCATGAGTGTCACGGTCGGCGACCACGCACCGCAGTTCACCCTCACCTCGCCAGAGGGCGAGGTGTCCCTCGCCTCGCTGCTGGAGAGCGCGGGGAAGGGAGTGATCGTGTACTTCTACCCGGCAGCCATGACACCCGGATGCACCACCGAGGCGTGCGACTTCCGGGATTCACTCAACAGCCTGCGGGGCAGCGGCTACGCGGTCGTCGGGGTGTCCCCGGATGCCCCCGCGAAGCTCGCCAGGTTCGCGGAGAAGGAGGGTCTCACGTTCCCCCTCGTCTCCGATCCGGACCATGCGGTGGCGGCCGCGTATGGCGCGTGGGGTGAGAAGAAGATGTACGGCAAGACTGTCGAGGGCCTCATCCGGTCGACCTTCGTGGTGGGCAGGGACGGCGTCGTGACGCACGCGTACCGGAATGTCAAGGCGACCGGTCACGTGGCCCGGGTGCGGCGGGATCTCGGCATCGATTGACCGCTGGCGCGCCACCGTAGACTGGAGGCACGCGCGAGTGGCGTAACTGGCAGCCGCGCTGGGTTTAGGTTCCAGTGTCCGACGGACGTACGGGTTCGAGTCCCGTCTCGCGCACCCACGGATGGCGACGTGGGGTCGGTCCGGGACGTGTCCGGCGAACGTGCTACGTTTGCGGGCATGACCCCCTCCCCACCCCTCCCCGCCAGCGACTTCGTGCGCGAGATGGTGCAGCGTGACCAGGAGCTGGGAACCTTCGGCGGTCGGGTTCTGACACGCTTCCCCCCGGAACCGAACGGATATCTGCACATCGGGCATGCGAAGGCGATCGTGCTCGACTTCGGGATCGCCGCGGAGTTCGGTGGGAGCTGCAATCTCCGCTTTGACGACACGAATCCCGAGACCGAGGAGCAGCACTTCGTCGACGGCATCCTGGAGGACATCGCCTGGCTCGGCTACACCCCGGCCCGCGTGCTCCACGCATCGGACTACTTCGGCACGCTGTACGACTGGGCGGAGCACCTGGTGACGGCGGGGCTCGCCTACGTTGACGACCAGGACCCGGAGACGATCTCCGCGCAACGCGGCGCGTTCGGCAAACCGGGCGTCGAGAGCCCGTACCGGAACCGGACGGTCCAGGAGAATCTCGAGCTCCTGCGGCGCATGCGGGCGGGGGAGTTCCCGGACGGGTCCCGGGTCCTGCGCGCTCGCATCGACATGAACCACGAGAACATGCAGCTGCGGGATCCGATCATGTACCGCATCCGCCGTGGCCATCACTACCGGACGGGTGACGAGTGGTGCATCTACCCCACCTACGACTGGGCGCACGGGCAGAGTGACGCCATCGAGGGCATCACCCATTCGTTCTGCACGCTCGAGTTCGACAGCCACCGACCGCTCTATGACTGGTTCCTGGAGCACCTCCCACTGCCGTTCGAGAAGCCCCGCCAGACGGAGTTCGCCCGTCTCGAGCTGACCCACACGGTGATGTCCAAGCGTCGGCTGGCCCAGCTGGTAGCGGAAGGCCATGTCGATGGGTGGGACGACCCGCGGCTGCCCACCCTGCGGGGCATGCGCCGCCGGGGCTACCCCGCCGCGGCCATCCGGGACTTCTGCCAGTTCATCGGAGTCTCGCGCACCAACTCCCGCAATGAGATCGAACTCCTCGAGTCCTTCGTCCGCACCGAGCTGAACCGCACCGCGCAACGAAGGATGGCCGTCCTCCGTCCGCTCCGGCTCGTGCTCACCAACTGGCCCCTCGACGCGGAGGGCCAGCCGGTGGTGGAGTGGTTCGAGATCGGCAACAATCCCGAGAACCCCGCCGATGGCGTCCGCCGCGTGCCCTTCACCGGCGAGCTGTACATCGAGCGGGACGATTTCGCCGAGGTTCCGCCCCCGCAGTTCTTCCGGCTCGCACCGGGACGCGAGGTGCGGTTGCGGGGTGCCTACCTCGTCACGGCGACCGACGTCGTGAAGGACGGGGAAGAGAACGTCGTCGAGGTGCGCGCGACCTATGACCCGGCCACCCGGGGCGGCAGCGCTCCGGACGGGCGGCGGGTGAAGTCCACGATGCACTGGGTCTCGGCGCGGCATGCGGTGGAGGCCACGGTCGCGGAGTACGACCGGCTCTTCACGGCGGCGGTGCCGGGCGAGTCGACGGGGGACCCGCTCGATGACCTCAATCCCCGGTCACGGACGGTCCTGACGGGCTGCAAGGTGGAGGGTGCGCTGGCGGACACGCCGCCGGGCGCCGTGGTGCAGTTCGAACGGCTCGGGTACTTCGCCCGTGATCCGGACGAACCGCTGCTGTTCCATCAGACCGTGGGCCTGCGTGACGAGTGGGCCGCGCTGCAGAAGCGCCAGCGACACTGACCGCCGGCGCCGCCCCGTCAGCGCGCCGGCGGGCGAGGGCCGAAGATCGCGGTCCCCACGCGCACCATGGTGGCCCCGGCGGCGATCGCGATCTCGAGATCCCGGGTCATTCCCATGGACAGCTCGCCGGCCGCCGCGGTCCCCGGCATCGCCGTGAGCTCGGCGGAGAGCCGGGCGAGGACCTCGTAGCTCGCCCGGACGACCTCGACGTCCGGGGAGTTCGCACCCACGGTCATCAGTCCGCGCAGGCGCAACCCCTCGAGGCCCGCCACCGCGCTGCAGAGCTCGAGGGTCTCCTCGGGACGGACGCCGGCCTTGGTGGGCTCGCCGGAGGAGTTCACCTCGACGAACACCTCGAGTTCGCGCCCGGCGCGCGTGGCGGCGCGCGCCAGCTTCCGGGCGAGGTCGATCCGGTCCACGGACTGCACGCACGAGACGTGACGCAGGACCTGGTTGACCTTGTTGGTCTGGAGCGCCCCGATGAAGTGGTTCTGGAAGTCACCCGGCCAGACCGCCCGCACCTGCGGCAGGACCTCAGCCATCTCCTGGGCGCGGTTGTGACCGAGAATCCGCGCACCCGCGGCCAGGACAGCGACGATGCGATCGGCGCTCTGGGTCTTCACCGCGGCGAGGACTTCGACCGTCGCCGGGTCGCGGCCCACCACCCCGCAGGCCCGCGTGATCCGTTCCTGCAGTTCGGACCAGCGCTCGGCGATGCCACCCACGGGAAAGAGCGTAGCCGGTCCGTGTGCGGGTCAGACGTGAACGTCGAACAGCGTACCGACGCCGTAGGTGACGATCATGGCGAGCGCGCCGCCGGCCAGGGTGCGGAGGACGGCCCGCCCGCGGGCTGCCTCACCCAGGCTCGCGGACACGAAACCGGTGAGGGCGAGCGCCACCAGCACCATCGCGAACGTGGCGGGAATGCGGATGCCGGCCGGGAACAGCAGGATCGCCGCCACCGGGAGGGCGGCACCCACCATGAAGGAGAAGAAGGACGCCCACGCGGCGTGCCACGGGTTGACCAGGTCCTCCGGGTCGATGCCCTCGAGGCAGGACAACGCCATGACGGCGTCGTGGCGGGCCATGTCGACGGCGGCGACGCGGGCGGTCCCGGGGTCAACCCCGCGACGCTCGAGGTCGGCCGAGAGGGTGGCGACGATTCCCTCGGGGTCGCCGTTCGAGGACGACTCCACGCGCTCGACGATCGCGGACTCCGTGTCCCGCTGGGTGGACACGGAGATGTACTCGCCCGTGGCCATCGAGAAGGCGCCGGCGCTCAGGGCGGCGATGCCCGCGGTGGCGATGACGGGCACGGACTGGGTGGCGGCGGCGACACCGATCACGGTGGCGGCCACCGAGACGATGCCGTCGTTCGCACCCAGCACGCCCGCCCGCAGCTTGTTCAGTTTGGCGGACGTGGACTCCGGCTGACTGGTCCGCAGGACGGTCATCGCGAACTCCTCTCTGGCCCAGGGCCTGCACCACAACCGTAGGTCGGCGTGGCCCGTCCCGTCACGGCAGGTGAGGCTTGCCTTAGCTGACCGGGGCGAGGGCGAGGTCCGCGATCCGGACCTCACGGTCGCGGTCCGAGGCGTCGACGTCGATGCGGGCGACCAGCTCCCAGTCGGCGTTCCCCTCGGGATCCTCCAGCCGCTGCCGCACCAGCCAGTGGGTGCCCGCGGTGGGGGCGGGAAGGCCGGCGCGCAGCCAGTCGGCGTCGTCGGGATGCTCGGCGATGCTCACGAACGCGGCGCTCCGGGCCTGGGGGCCGGTTCCCAGCCAGTCGTACTCCTCCCAGTAGGGCGCGGCGGCGCGCTGCCACTGCTGCGCGTCCCAGCCGATCGCCTGATCGAGCCGCTCCAGCGTCGCCCAGTCCTCCCGCGCCAGCGCCTCGATCCGGTCGAAGAGCGCTCGCCGGACAGCGAGGCGGAAGGCGTGCCGGTTGCGCGAGAACGCGACCACGCCGTCGTCGTCCGCGCCGAAGGCGACCTCGCCGTCGGGAGGACTGCCCTCGGGGGCGGCGTCGTGGAGGGCCGACCACTCGTCGAGGAGGGAGGAGTCCACCGAGCGGACGAGGTCGCCCAGCCACCGGGTGATCGCGAGCACCTCGTCGGTACGCGCGTGGTCGGGCACGGCCTGCCGCAGCGCGCGGTAGGCGTCGGACAGGTAGCGCAGCACCACCCCCTCGCTGCGACCGAGGTGGTAGCGCGCGATCAGGTCGGAGAAGGTCATCGCGTTCTCCACCATCTCCCGCACCACCGACTTGGGACTCAGCTCGTACTCCAGCACCCACGGGTTGGTGTGGGCGTAGTGTCGCAGCGCCGTGGCGAGCAGATCCGCGAGCGGCTGCGGCCACGTCACGTCGGAGAGTGCCTCCATGCGCTCGTCGTAGTCCATGCCCTCGGCCTTCATTGCGGCCACCGCCTCGCCCCGGGCGGCGAAGGCCTGGGCGTACAGCAGCGGACGTGGGTCCTCCAGCGTGGCCTCGATGACGCTGACGACGTCGAGGGCGAAGGTGGGTGAGTCGGCGTCGAGCAGGTCCACCGCGGCGAGGGCGAAGGGCGAGAGGGGGGCGTTCAGCGCGAACTCGTCCGGCAGGTCCACTGTGAGGCGCAGACGGGGCGCACCCGCGGCCGCGGCGGTACCCAGGTGCTCGACGACGTCCGCCTGGCGCAGGGAGCGGTAGATGTGGGCGGCGCGGCGGAGGTGGGGGTTGCGGTCGGTGGGCGGCTCGTGGTTGTCGGTCAGCAGCCGGGCGAGTCGCGCGACCGGATCGCCGGGGCCGGCGAGCACGTTGAGGACGAGGGAGTGTGTCACGCGGAACTGGCTGGTCAAGGGTTCGGGTTCCGCGTCACGGAGCCTCTCGAAGGTCTTGTCGGTCCAGTTCACCACCCCGGGAGGCGCCTTCTTGCGCACGATGCGGCGGCGCTTCCGCTCGTCGTCCCCGGCCCTGGCCAGGGCCCTGGCGTTCTCGATGACATGCTCGGGTGCCTGGACGATCACCTCGCCCAGGGTGTCGTAGCCCGCCCGGCCGGCGCGTCCGGCGATCTGGTGGAACTCCCGGGCGGTGAGGTGACGGGAGCGCTCGCCGTCGTACTTGGTCAGGGAGGTGAGGACGACCGTCCGGATCGGGACGTTGATGCCGACTCCGAGGGTGTCGGTGCCGCAGACGACGGACAGGAGTCCCTCCTGGGTCAGTTGCTCGACCAGTCGCCGGTAGCGCGGCAGCATGCCGGCGTGGTGCACGCCGATACCCAGGCGCAGCAGGCGCGAGAGCGTGGCCCCGAAGCCCGTGGTGAAGCGGAAGCGGGCAATCCGGCGTGCGATGTGCTCGCGCTGGTCCCGGGACGCCACCGCCACCGATGTGAGCGACTGTGCCCGCTCCACCGCCTCCTTCTGCGAGAAGTGCACGACGTAGGCGGGTGAACGCCCGGTGGACACCAGCTCCACGAGCACGTCCTGGAGGGGTTCGGTGGACCAGTGGTACGTGAGCGGCACGGGCCGGTGGACGGACGTGATGGTGGCCACCTCCCGTCCCGTCCGCCGGCGCAGGTCGGCGGCGAAGAAGGAGGTGTCCCCGAGGGTCGCGGACATGAGGACGAACTGCGGCCGGGTGAGCTCCAGCAGCGGCACCTGCCAGGCCCAGCCCCGCTGCGGGTCCGAGTAGAAGTGGAACTCGTCCATCACGACGACGCCGGCGTCGAGGGAGTCACCCTCGCGGAGTGCGTGGTTGGCGAGGATCTCGGCGGTGCAGCAGATGATGGGGGCATCGGGGTTGATGGCCGTGTCCCCGGTGACCATGCCGACATTGGGGGCGCCGAACAGGGCCACCAGGTCGAAGAACTTCTCCGAGACGAGGGCCTTGAGTGGTGCGGTGTACCAGGTGCGTTCGCCGCGGGCGAGGGCCACGGTGTGGGCGGCCTGCGCGATGATGGACTTGCCGGATCCCGTTGGTGTGCCCACGATGACGTGAGCCCCTGTCAGCAGGGCGGTGAGGGCCTCGTCCTGGTGCTCGTACAGTGGCCGGCCGGTCGAGGCGGCCCAGGCGTGGAAGGCGTCGTAGAGGGCGTCCTCGGTGTCCGTGCCGCCTCGATCCTCCAGGTCGTCGAGCAGGAGGTTGAGGGCAGGGGTGGTCACCCGGCCATTCTCGCAGTGCCGGCACGCCGCGGCAGTACGCTGCTGGTCGTCCCGTTCATCCGGGATGCTGCGAATGCGCCCCCCCGAGGAAGGAATCGCCGTGGACGGACTCCTTGCCGCACTGGACTGGGTGAACACCCAGATGTACTCCTGGCTGCTGATCTACCTGCTGGCGGGTGCGGGACTCTACTTCACCATCCGCTCCCGGGGGCTGCAGTTCCGGCTCTTCGGAAAGATGGTCTCGACCATCCGCACCTCGCGCGAGACGACCGAGGGCATCTCGCCCTTCCAGGCGTTCGCCATCGGCCTGGCGTCCCGGGTGGGGACGGGCAACATCGCCGGGGTCGCCATCGCCATCACCCTGGGGGGACCGGGAGCGGTCTTCTGGATGTGGATGATCGCGATCATCGGGATGGCTACCGCCTTCATCGAGGCCACGCTGGCACAGGTCTTCAAGGTGAGGTGGCACGACGGCACGTACCGGGGCGGGCCGGCGTTCTACATCTGGCGCGGACTGCGGTCGTGGAGGTGGGGTGCCGCGTTCGCCGTCGCCCTGCTCTTCACCTTCGGCATCGCGTTCGAGATGGTGCAGGCGAACACGATCGCCACCACGCTCGACTCCTCGCACGGGATCCCGGTGCCCGTTACGGCCGTGGGTCTGGCGATCCTCACCGGGGCCGTGATCCTCGGGGGCATCAAGTCGGTCGCCCGTGTCGCCGAGTGGGTGGCCCCGCTGATGGCCGCCGTCTACATCCTCGTCTCCCTCGTCATCCTGGTCATGAACCTCGACCGGGTCGGCTTCGTGTTCTACGAGATCATCGAGTCCGCCTTTGGCCTGAACGAGGCGTTCGCCGGGACGGCGGGCGGCATCACCGCCGCCCTGCTCAACGGCGTCAAGCGGGGTCTGTACTCGAACGAGGCCGGGATGGGTTCGGCGCCGAACGCCGCCTCCACGGCCACCACGGTCCACCCGGCACGCCAAGGACTCATCCAGTCCGCGGGGGTTTTCGTGGACACGATCCTGGTGTGTTCTGCGACGGCCTTCATGATCCTGTTGTCCGACTCCACGGTGTACGCCCCCGGAATGGACATCGAGGGAGCCACGCTCACCCAGGCCGCCGTGGTCCATCACCTGGGCGACTGGATGACCGTTCCCATGACCATCCTCATCTTTACCTTCGCCTACTCCACGATCATCGGGAACTACGCGTACGCGGAGGTCAACCTCGACTACCTCACCGGCGAGAAGCGCGAACGTGATCTCGTCCTCCGGATCGTCGTGGTGATCGCGGTCGTGGTGGGGGCCTTCCTCAAACTCGACGTCGTCTGGAGCCTCGCCGACGTGTCGATGGGCGTGATGGCACTGATCAACCTCGTCGCGATCATCCTCCTCGGCAAGTGGGCGTTCGCCCTGCTGCGTGACTACGAGGCCGGGAAGGGGCGGACCGCCTTCATCGCCACCGGGAACCCGCACCTGCCGGCGCCGCTGGAGACGGACATCTGGACGGCGGACAACCCGACCCTGGCCACCACCGAGCATCGCGCGTGAGCTGGCCAGCGTAACCTTGGCCCATGCAGGTGGCGCGATTCGTTCACGGTCAGCTCCCGGCTTACGGCATCGTCGACGGCGACGAGCTCGTCGTCCTGCGCTCCGACCCGCTGTTCGACTCGTGGGACACCACGGGTGAGCGTGTCCCGCTCGCCGGCGCCCGGCTGCTCTCGCCCGTCATCCCGCGCTCCAAGGTGGTGGGGATCGGCCGCAACTACGCGGCCCACGCCGCCGAGATGGGCGATGAGGTCCCCCGGGAGCCCCTTGTCTTCCTCAAGCCCAACACGTCGGTGATCGGGCCGGACGACCCCATCGTCCTGCCGCCCTACTCACGGGAGGTCCACCACGAGGCGGAACTCGCCGTCGTCATCGCGCGCATGTGCAAGTACGTGCCCGCCGCCCGGGCCGCCGACGTGATCTTCGGCTACACCGTGGGCAATGACGTCTCGGCGCGTGATGTGCAGCGGTCCGATGCGCAGTGGACCCGGGCCAAGGGATTCGACACCTCCTGCCCGATCGGCCCGTGGATCGAGACGGATCTCGACACCTCCGACCTGGCGGTGCGGGCATGGGTCGACGGCGAGCTGCGACAGGACGGGCGGACGTCCGAGATGATCGTTCGCGTCCCGGACCTCGTCGAGTACGTCTCGGGAATCTTCACGCTCCTGCCCGGCGACGTCATCCTGACGGGCACCCCGGCAGGGGTGGGACCGATCGACGTCGGACAGCGCGTCGAGGTCGAGGTCGAGGGCATCGGACGTTTCGGCAACCCCGTCGTGCGGCGCTGAGTCGCGTCAGGGAGCGGACCCCATCTGCCGCAGTGCCTGGTCGAGGGTCGCGCGCGCCATCGCGAAGTTGAAGCGCACATGACGGGGGGCCCCGCACGAGGCCCCGTTGGTGGTCACCACGCCGGCCCTTTCGGCGAAGTACCGGCTCGGGTCCTCGACCGGCAGCGATCGCGTGTCGAGCCAGGCCAGGTAGGTTCCCTCGGGTTCGCGGTACCCCACGCCCGGCAGATGCTCGCGCACCAGGTCCGTCAGGTGCGCGGCGTTGGCACGCAGGTGTGCCACGACCTCCGTGAGCCACGCCTCGCCCTCGTCGTAGGCGGCCACGGTGGCCACCAGCCCCGGTGTGGACACCTGGTGGGCGAGGAACGGCGCGAACGGGGCGAGGCGCCGTCGGTCCGCGTCATGGGTGAGGATCAGCTGGGCGCACTTCAGCCCGGGGATGTTCCAGCCCTTCGACGCCGCCATCGCCGTCACGGTGTGGGCCGCCGTGCGCTCGTCGAGGCTCGCGTACGGCAGGTGGCGCCGGGACGGGTCGAGGACGAGCGGAGCGTGGATCTCATCGCTGAAGACCCGCCCCCCGTGCGAGGCGACCACGTCGGCGACGGCGAGCAGCTCCGCACGGTCGTACACGCGCCCCACGGGGTTGTGGGGATTGCAGAGGATGAGGAGCCGGCCCCCTGCGCGGAACGCGGCGTCGATGCCCGCGACGTCCATGACGTACCGGCCGCCCGCATCGCTGCGGCCCGGCACCCGCACCACCGGATGGCCAAACACCTCGGGGAGGGTGAGGAACGGCATGTAGTTCGGGATGGGCAGGATCACCGGGTCGCCGGGCTGGAGAAGGTGCTGGAGGGTGGCCACGAGGGCCGTGAGGACGTCCGCGGTGAGGTGGATCATCCCCGGGTCGGGTTCCCAGCCGGTCGCGCGGGCGAACCACCTGGCACACGCCGCGCGTGCCTCGTCTTGCTGCCGCCGGGTGGGGTAGGCGAGTGCGCCGGCGTCGACGACAGTCCGCACCGCCGCCGCCACCTCCGGTGCCACGCCGAAGTCCATCTCGGCGACCCAGGCTCCGATCCCGGGAACGGCCCACTTCTCCGTGGGATGGCGGCGCAGCCGCTCGGGAGTGAAAGCCTCGAAGTCGATGGGCATCGCGGGAGAGCTCCTTCCGGGGCCGAGCCAATAGCATGGACCATCGTGACCGCCTCGACTGTATCGCCACCCCGGGTCCGCTTCTGCCCCTCGCCGACGGGGAGTCCACACGTCGGCCTCGTGCGGACCGCGCTGTTCAACTGGGCCTGGGCCAGGCACACGGGCGGGACGTTCGTGTTCCGGATCGAGGACACCGACCCGGCGCGTGACTCGGAGGAGTCCTACCGCCAGCTGCTGGACACCATGCGCTGGCTCGGTCTCGACTGGGACGAGGGGGTGGAGGTCGGCGGCCCCTACGCGCCCTACCGCCAGTCCGAGCGCATGGAGCTGTACCGCGACGTGGCGGCCCGCCTGCTCGAGGCGGGACACGCGTATGAGTCGTTCTCGACGCCGGAGGAGGTGGAGGCGCGGCATCTCGCTGCCGGGCGCGACCCCAAGACCGGCTACGACAACCACGACCGCTTCCTCACCGAGGCGCAGAAGGCGGCCTACCGCGCCGAGGGGCGGGAACCGGTGCTGCGCGTCAGGATGCCCGACGACGACGTCACCTTCACAGACATGGTCCGTGGTGAGATCACCTTCGCGGCGGGGACCATCCCGGACTTCGTGATCGTCCGCGCCAACGGGTTCCCGCTCTACCCCCTGGTCAACCCGGTGGACGACGCCGCCATGCGCATCACCCACGTGCTGCGCGGGGAGGACCTGCTGTCCTCCACCCCCCGGCAGATCGTCCTCTACCGGGCCCTGATGGACATCGGTGTCGCCACGGTCATGCCCGAGTTCGGTCACCTCCCCTACGTCATGGGGGAGGGCAACCGCAAGCTGTCGAAGCGCGATCCGGAGTCGAACATCCTCGAGCACCGCCGCCACGGCTTCCTCCCGGAGGGCCTGCTCAACTACCTCGCGCTGCTCGGATGGTCCCTCTCGCCGGACAGTGACGTCTTCACCCGCGAGGAGATGGTGGCCGCCTTCGAGATCCGTGACGTGAACCCGAGCCCCGCCCGCTTCGACCTCGCGAAGGCGACCGCCATCAACGCGGCCCACATCAGGCGGCTGAGCCCGGATGACCTGGCGGAACGCCTCGTGCCGCACCTGCACGACGCGGGCCTCGTGAGCGCGTCGGCCTGGTCCGGCCTCACCGACGGGGAGCGTGCCATCCTGGTGGCCGCGGCCCCGCTTGTCCAGGAGCGGCTGCAGCTTCTCGGCGAGGCGCCCGACAAGCTGGCCTTCCTGTTCCACCGTGGTCCGGTCGAGATGGAGGAGCAGGCCGTCGCGCGGCTGCGGCCCGAGGCCTCCCTGATCCTGGACGAGGCGATCGGCCTGGTCGGGGCGGGGCTGGAGGATCTGGAAACCCGGTTGCGCCGCCGCATCGTCGACGACCTGGGCGTCGCGCCGCGGGTCGCCTTCGCGCCGCTGCGCGTGGCACTCACCGGGCGGACCGTCTCCCCGCCCCTCTTCGAGTCCATGGCCATCCTCGGAGCCGAGGAGTGCCTCGTGCGGCTGCGCGCACTGCGGGAGCGCCTCTGACGGATGTCACAGTCCGGCCGGGGACACTCCGGGCAGGGCGAGCAGGGCCACGATCGCGTCGAAGTCGCTGTCGCTGACGGTGCGGTCGTAGCAGCCGTGCGTCACCGCGATCGTCACCCTGCGCTCGTTCAGGACACGCACCGCCACCTGGAGTGGCATCACACCACCCGCGCCCGCGTCGACGGTGGCGCGGCGTGCGCGCAGCGCGAGCGTACCGCCGTCGACCGGGAGCTGGACATCGGCCCGGTCCTCCAGCGGTCCCAGGCTCCCGGCCAGCGCGCCGAGGGCGACCTCGGTCGCACGGTCGTCGTCGGCGGCGAGTGAGGCGGCGACGACGAGCGTCTGGACGAGACAGGTGCCGTTCACGTACTCCTTCCGGTCGGCCGTCGACCGACCGTCGTCGCGAACCCACCCGTGGGCCAGCAGACCCTCATCGTTGAAGATGGTCGGCGACGTCGCGGGCGACGACGGCGCCGGAGGCGGGGCGACGGTCGTCGGGCCGCCGGGGATGGATGAGGTGCACGCCGCCGCGGCGAGGAGAACGACGGGCAGGAGCGTCGGCAGCGTGAGGCCCCACCGGATACCCACTCGTTCCTCCTCGCGGGCCCTGACCGATTTGGGTCGGCCGTGCTGGCGCGGTAGACTGTCTCCCCGGTGCCCCGGCGTTGCCGGGTGGCCGTTGGGGTATGGTGTAATTGGCAACACTACGGATTCTGGTTCCGTCATTCTAGGTTCGAGTCCTGGTACCCCAGCCAGATCCCACGATTTGGGAATCGCGCGGGGACGCGGTAACGTGTCTCCGGTTCAAGGCCCCGTCGTCTAGCGGCCTAGGACACCGCCCTCTCAAGGCGGCGGCGCCGGTTCGAATCCGGTCGGGGCTACGAGAAGCAGGCCCCCCGCACCACGCGGGGGGCCTGTTGCGTGTGGCGCTGCCGGCGTCAGGAGGCCGCCGGCCGGGATGCGGCGATCACGACGCGGTGCCCGGAGCGGCGGCCGGCTGGTCGGCGGCGCCCTCCTTGGCGGCCTGCGCCTCCTCGGAACGACGCAGGATCTCCGTGAGCCGGTTGGCGGCGGAGACAACGGCGGCAGCGTGCAGGCGGCCGGGCTGCCGGCCCATGCGCTCGATGGGGCCGGAGACGGACACGGCCGCGATCACGCGGCCAGACGGGCCCCGGACGGGGGCCGAGACGGAGGCGACGCCCGGTTCACGCTCGGCCACGGACTGCGCCCACCCCCGCCGCCGGACGGCGGAGAGGACGGTGGCGGTGAACGAGGCGCCGTGGAGCCCGCGGTGGAGCCGGTCCGGCTCCTCCCATGCCAGCAGCACCTGCGCGGCCGATCCTGCCAGCATCGAGAGGGTCGCACCGACCGGGATGGAGTCCCGCAGTCCGATGTGGCGCTCGGCGGCCGCCACACAGATGCGCTGGTCGCCCTGGCGCCGGTAGAGCTGGGCCGATTCCCCGGTGTGATCCCGCAGGATGTTCAGCACCGGCGTGGCTGCCGCGAGGAGCCGGTCCTCGCCCGCGGCGGCCGCGAGCTCGCCGAGACGCGGTCCGAGGATGAACCGGCCCTGCATGTCCCGCGCCACGAAGCGGTGATGCTCGAGCGCGACCGCCAGCCGGTGGGCCGTGGGCCGGGCGAGATGGGTCGCGTGCACCAGCTGCGCGAGGGTGGCGGGTCCCGCCTCGAGAGCGCTCAGGACGGTCGCCGCTTTGTCCAGGACGCCGACTCCACTAGTGTTGTCCATGGCTCGATATTGACATCTCACACATTGAGATGCAACCACATGATGAGACCAGCAGGAGAAGTGAGATGAGCAGCACACTCGCCGAGAAGGTGTGGCGCCAGCATGTGGTGCGGCAGGGCACCGGCGGTGAGCCCGATCTTCTCTACATCGACCTGCACCTCATCCACGAGGTGACCAGTCCGCAGGCCTTCGAGGGTCTCCGCCTGGCCGGGCGCAGGGTGCGCCGCCCCGACCTGACCATTGCCACAGAGGACCACAACACCCCCACCCTGGACATCGACCTGCCCATCGCGGAGCCCACGAGCCGCAAGCAGATCGAGACACTCCGCGCGAACTGTGCCGAGTTCGGGATCCGGCTGCACTCCCTCGGCGACGCCGACCAGGGCATCGTGCACGCCGTCGGACCGCAGCTGGGCCTCACCCAGCCGGGCATGACCGTGGTGTGTGGCGATTCCCACACCTCGACGCACGGCGCCTTCGGGGCCCTCGCGTTCGGGATCGGCACCTCCGAGGTGGAGCATGTGCTGGCCACCCAGACGCTGCCTCTGACCCCGTTCCGCACGATGGCGATCACGGTCAACGGGGAGCTGCCCCTCGGCTCCACGGCCAAGGACATCATTCTCGCGGTCATCGCGCGGATCGGGACCGGGGGTGGCCAGGGCCATGTGATCGAGTACCGCGGCGAGGCCATCGAGAAGCTCTCGATGGAGGGCCGGATGACCATCTGCAACATGTCGATCGAGGCGGGCGCCCGCGCCGGCATGATCGCCCCGGACGAGACCACGTTCGCCTACCTCAGGGGCAGGCCGCACGCCCCCGAGGGCGCCGACTGGGACGCCGCCGTCGAGTACTGGCGCACGCTGCGCACCGACGAGGACGCGGTCTTCGACGCCGAGGTGGTCCTCGAGGCCGCCGAGATCGAGCCGTTCGTCACCTGGGGGACCAACCCCGGCCAGGGCCTTCCGCTCTCGGCCTCGGTGCCGGACCCGGTGGACATCGCGGACGAGACCGAACGGCTCGCCGCGGAGCGGGCCCTCGAGTACATGGGCCTCACACCGGGGACGCCGCTGCGCGAGATCCGGGTGGACACGGTCTTCATCGGCTCCTGCACGAACGGACGGATCGAGGACCTGCGGGCGGCCGCGGAGGTGATCCGGGGGCGGAGGAAGCACGACGACGTCCGGATGATCGTGGTTCCCGCCTCCGCCCGGATCCGGCTCCAGGCCGAGGCCGAGGGTCTCGACAAGGTCTTCCTGGACTTCGGGGCGGAGTGGCGCAACGCCGGGTGCTCCATGTGCCTGGGCATGAACCCCGACCAGCTCGCTCCGGGGGAGCGTGCCGCCTCGACATCGAACCGCAACTTCGAGGGCCGGCAGGGCAAGGGCGGCCGCACCCACCTCGTCTCGCCCACCACGGCTGCGGCCACCGCGATCCGCGGCACCCTGTCCTCGCCCGCCGACCTGACCGCCTGAGGAGCCCACGATGGAGAAGTTCACCTCCCACACCGGGATCGGCGTGCCGCTCCGCCGCTCCAACGTCGACACCGACCAGATCATCCCCGCCGTCTACCTCAAGAGGATCACCCGCACCGGCTTCGAGGACGCGCTGTTCTCGGCGTGGCGGAACGATCCGGCCTTCGTGCTCAACAACCCGGCCTACGCCCAGGGTTCCGTGCTCGTGGCCGGCCCGGACTTCGGCACAGGTTCGTCCCGGGAACATGCCGTGTGGGCGCTCAAGGACTACGGATTCCGAGCGGTGCTCAGCCCCAAGTTCGCCGACATCTTCCGCGGCAACGCGGGGAAGCAGGGACTCCTCACGGGTGTGATCACGCTGCAGGACGCCGAGGCGCTGTGGAAGGCGCTCGAGGCCGAGCCCGGGATCGCGGTGACCGTCGATCTGGTCGGTCGTACCGTGACGTGCGGGCACATCCACACGACCTTCGAGATCGACGACTACACCCGCTGGCGTCTGCTGGAGGGCCTGGACGACATCGCCCTCAGCCTGCAGCACGAGGCGCTCATCAGTGCGTTCGAGGCGCGGCGCGAGCCCTGGCGTCCCACGACGCTGCCGGCCCGGCACCTGCCGAAGCAACCGGTGATCCCGGCCCGGCCAAGGACACAGCACACCGCCCGGTAACCTGCCCCGCGCCGGGCGCGGTGCGTATCCTTGGTGTCCTGACACGCCCGCAGACGGCGAGCGGCCGACCATCGAGGTGCACATGTCTGACCTGTTGCGTGTGCGCGGTGGCAACCCCCTCCGGGGTGAGATCACCGTGCGCGGTGCCAAGAACTTCGTCGCGAAGGCCATGGTGGCGGCACTGCTGGGCGAGACGTCCTCCGTGCTGCGCAACGTCCCGCTCATCCGGGATGTCGACGTCGTGGCCGGCCTCCTCCGCCTGCACGGCGTGACGGTCGAGTACGACGACGCCGCGGGCGTCCTCCAGTTCGACTCGTCCAACGTCGAGACGGCCCACGTCCGCGACATCGACGCGCACGCCGGCTCCTCGCGGATCCCGATCCTCTTCTGCGGCCCCCTGCTCCACCGGCTGGGGGAGGCGTTCATCCCGGACCTGGGAGGGTGCCACATCGGCGACCGGCCGATCGACTACCACCTGCGCATCCTTCGCGACTTCGGTGCGATCGTGGACAAGCAGGCCAGCGGCATCCACATCACCGCCCCGCGCGGGCTGCGGGGCACCAAGATCGAACTCCCCTATCCGTCGGTCGGTGCGACCGAGCAGACGCTGCTCACCGCGGTCCGCGCCGAGGGCAAGACCCAGCTCAAGAACGCCGCGATCGAACCGGAGATCATGGACCTGATCGCCGTGCTCCAGAAGATGGGGGCGATCATCTCGGTCGACACCGATCGTGTCATCCGCATCGAGGGCGTGGATCGGCTCGACGGGTTCGTACACACCGCACTCCCGGACCGCATCGAGGCGGGCTCCTGGGCCTCGGCCGCGCTGGCCACCGGGGGTGACATCTACGTGCGGGGTGCCCACCAGCCCGACATGATGACCTACCTCAACACCTTCCGGAAGGTCGGCGGCGAGTTCGAGATCGACGACGAGGGGATCCGCTTCGTGCACCCGGGCGGGGAACTGCACTCCATCGTGATGGAGACGGATGTGCACCCCGGATTCATGACCGACTGGCAGCAGCCCCTGGTCGTGGCGCTCACCCAGGCGAAGGGCCTGTCGATCGTCCACGAGACCGTCTACGAGAACCGGTTCGGCTTCACGGAGGCGCTCAACGGCATGGGCGCCCAGATCCAGCTCTACCGCGAGTGTCTCGGGGGGCTGGAGTGCCGCTTCGGGCAGCGCAACTTCTACCACTCGGCGGCGATCTCCGGTCCGACGAGGCTCACGGCGGCGGACATCGTCGTCCCTGACCTGCGCGGCGGGTTCTCGCACCTCATCGCCGCGCTCGCCGCGGACGGCACGTCGCACGTGTCCGGCATCGAGATGATCAACCGGGGCTACGAGCACTTCATGCGCAAGCTCGCCGCCCTCGGGGCTGACGTGGAGATGATGTGATGCACCCCGCACCAGGGCGGTCCTATCCCCGGACCTATCGCGTCATCGCCTCCCTCCTCCGACCCCCGCTCACCCTCGCGACGCGCCGGCACTGGTCGGGGGCCGAGAACCTGCCGCCCACCGGCGGGTTCATCGCGGTCGCGAACCACGTGACGAACTTCGACCCGCTGACCTTCGCCCATTTCCTGGTTGACCACGACGTGCCGGTGAAGTTCCTCGCGAAGCGCGAACTGTTCGCCATCCCCTTCTTCGGGCGGATCCTCGGCATGGTCGGCCACATCCCCGTGGACCGCGGCACAGCGCGCGCGGCCGACTCGTTGAAGGCGGCCGAGGACGCCCTCCGGCGGGGCGAGTGCGTGGCCATCTTCCCGGAAGGCACACTCACCCACGATCCCGACGGGTGGCCGATGCGCGGCAAGACGGGCGTGGCGCGCCTCGCCCTCGCCACCCGCGTCCCGGTCATTCCGATCGCCCAATGGGGTGCGCACCGCGTTGTCCCGCGCTTCGCCTCCCTGCCCAGGACGCTGCTGCCACAGCGCGTGGACGTGATGGCCGGCCCGCCGGTGGACCTCAGCGATCTGTACGACCAGCCAGCCGACGCCGGCACGCTCCGGGTCGCGACCGACCGGATCATGACGCGGCTCACCGAGCAGCTCGCGGAGATCCGGGGGGAGGTGCCGCCCACCCGATTCTGGGATCGCTCCGTCGACGGTGACACGAAGGCCGCGTACCTCGCCGGGAAGGCCGCGGCGCGGCGCGAGTGGGCGCGCCGCAGGCTGGCCCCGGCACGGGCCGCCGTCGAACGCCGCCGGCGGCGCGGCGAGGGGGCCGGGTCGTGATCACGGTCCTCGGGACCGGCGCATGGGGGACGACCTTCGGCAAGGTGCTCGCCGACGCGGGCAACCCCATCCTGCTCTGGGGCCGCAGCGAGACCGTGGTCGCAGAGATCCAGCGGCAGCGGACGAACGAGCGCTACCTGCCGGGGCATGTGCTGCCCGAGACCGTCTCCGCCACGGCGAACCTGGCCGACGCCGTCGCCCGGGCCGACACCCTCGTGGTGGCGCTGCCCTCGCAGGTCGCGCGCGGCGTGCTCGAGCCCGTCGCCCACCATCTGAAGCCGTCCGCGACCGTGGTCTCCCTCATGAAGGGCATCGAGCTCGGCACGGATCTGCGGATGTCCCAGGTGCTCACCGAGGCCCTCGGCGTGGACCAGGACCGGATCGTCGTGGTGTCGGGGCCCAACCTGTCGCGGGAGATCGCGGCCGGTCAGCCGGCGGCGTGCGTGTGCGCCTGCGAGGACATCGAGCGGGCGCGTGCCGTCGCGCGTGCCTGTGCCACCAGCTACTTCCGTCCCTACGTCAACGACGACGTGGTGGGCGTGGAACTCGGGGCGGCCGTCAAGAACGTGATCGCGCTGGCGGTGGGAATGGCGGCCGGGTGCGGCTTCGGGGACAACACCAAGGCCACGATCATCACCCGCGGCCTGGCCGAGATCACCCGCCTCGCGGTGGCGCAGGGCGGCGATCCGGCGACCATGGCAGGGCTCGCGGGGATGGGTGACCTCGTGGCCACCTGTGCCTCCGTGCTGTCGCGCAACTACACCCTCGGACGGTTCGTCGGACAGGGGATGAGCCTGGAGGAGGCGATCAGTGCCACCGGCGGGACCGCGGAGGGCGTGAAGTCGAGCAGGTCCGTGGCCCATCTCGCGGCGTCCCGGGGAGTCGACATGCCCATCACGAACGCGGTGGTGGCGGTCCTCTACGGGGGCCTGGGGGTCCTGGAGATGACCGGGGCGCTGCTCTCCCGGCCACACAAGGACGAGCGGGCCTAACGGCGCGGGTACGCGGTAGTAGTCTCGTCACGATGAACGCCAACCAGACCGTTGATCCCGCCCGCCGGCCACGTGTCGCCCTCATCTTCGGAGGACGGAGCGGCGAGCACTCGGTCTCCTGCGCCACCGCCGCCGGCGTGCTGCGGGAGATCGATCGCAGCCGGTACGAGGTGCTCCCCATCGGCATCACGCGGCACGGCACCTGGGTCACGGTGCCGGATGATCCCGCCCGGTTCGAAGGTGGCCTTGCCGAGGTGAGCGATGACGGGGGCCGGGTGCTCATCCCGCTCGACGGCGAGGCGAACCTCCTCGAGTCGCGGCCCGGCGAGGCCCCCCGCGCCCTGGGAACGGTCGACGTCGCGTTCCCGCTGCTGCACGGGCCCTTCGGCGAGGACGGCACCATCCAGGGCATCTTCGAGATGGCAGGCGTGCGGTACGTCGGGTCGGGTGTCCTCGCCTCCGCCGTCGGCATGGATAAGCACTACATGAAGGTCGCGCTCGCGGCGGCCGGACTGCCGGTGGGTCCATATGTCGTCGCCACCCCGCAGGTCTGGCGGCGCGACCGGGAACGCGTGCTGGCGGAGGTCGCGGAGCTGCGCTTCCCGGTCTTCGTGAAGCCCGCGCGTGCCGGCAGTTCCCTCGGCATCAGCAGGGTGGGACGGCTGGAGGACGTGGCAGCCGCCGTGGAGGCCGCGCAGGAGCACGATCCGAAGGTGATCATCGAGCAGGGCATGCCGGGTCGGGAGATCGAGTGTGCCGTGCTCGAGGGGCGCCACGGTGCCGCGCCCCGCACCGCACCTCCCGGAGAGGTGGTGATGCACGCCGGGGCGGCGGACTTCTACGACTTCGAGACCAAGTACTTCGACACCACGGGCTTCCACATGGAGTGCCCGGCCGACATCCCCGCCGCGGCGGCCGCGGAGATCCGGGCCCTCGCGGCCCGGGCCTTCGAGGCGCTCGGCTGCGAGGGGCTCGCCCGGGTCGACTTCTTCCTCTCCCCCGAGGGGAGTCCCGTGGTCAACGAGGTCAACACGATGCCGGGCTTCACCCCGTTCTCCATGTTCCCGGTGATGTGGGAGCAGGCGGGCCTCAGCTACCGGGAGCTCGTGGGCGAACTCATCGATCTGGCGCTGGAGAGGCCGCTCGGCCTGCGCTGACCTCCCGGATGGCGCTGACCTCCCGGATGGCGCTGACCTCCCGGATGGCGCTGCCGTCCCGGAGCGCGCTGACGTCAGGAGTCCGTGGCAT
>JALHDK010000203.1 GCA_022838965.1 Actinomycetales bacterium
GGTGGCAACCTCGGAGTCGCGCGGCGCAGTGACAGTGCGCCGCGTGTCCGACGGAGCCGTGGTCGGCAGTGTCCCGCCGCTCGACGAGGCGAGTCCCACCAGTGCGGCTGGCGTGGCATTCACGCCCTCCGGTGACCGGTTGCTCGTCGGCTCCCACGCTGGCTCGGTGCGGGTCATCGACCTCCCCCATCTCGAGTTGGTGGGTGAGGTTGCGGGGCCTCCTGGTGCGGCAGACCTGCACATCACGGCAGTCACCGACAGCCTGGCCGTGACAGTCGGGAGCAGGCGTCTGATGGCCTTCGATCCCTCGTCCGGCGACATCGCCAGTGCCGACGACTCTGAGGCAGCCACGGGGCCCAGCAGCCGCGCCCCGTCACTCAACCTGTGCACCGTCAGCACGCCGCCGGAGAGAACGGCGACCGTGTCGCCGTCACCACTCGTCCGCACGGTCGCATCGGCGGCGGTTCCGGATCGGCCCACGTCCCAGAGCGGCTGGAGTTCTCCGGTGTCGAGATTCAGGGTGGCTGCCCGGCGGCCGTCGATCACGACGAGCGCGGTGACCCCGTCCGGAAGAACAGCGCCGTCCAGTCTCTCCGCGTCGCCGACGGTGAGGTAGCCGAGGAAGCCCGGGTCGGCGGTGAAGGTGCCGAACAGGGCGGACCGCGCCCGCGGATCCTCCGGGAATCGGCGATAGGCCTCGACCGCGAGCAGGGCCGCTGTGTCGCGGTCCGTGGCCCGCAGCGCCAGGGACTGGCCCACCAGCGCCTCAAGCTGCGCGGATGAGCGCTGGGCGACGGCCTGGTTGCGGTTGTCGACGGCGACCATCCCAGCCGCGAGCACAACAGCGAGAAGCGCCGCCGTCGCCCCGAGCAGCAGCCTGAGGCGCCGGTTGGACCGGCGTTCGCGCTGGGCTGCCTTTATGGCGGTGTCGAGTTCGGCCCGATTCCGTTCCTCGGACGCGCGGAGGAAGTCGTTCTCCACGGGCGTGAGGGCCTGAGGCTCGGCCCTGGAGAAGTCGAGCGCTCGCTGCAGACGCGTACCGCGGTAGAGTTCGGCCTCCGGCCGCCCCTGCGCCTGCCACTCCTGGGCCCTCAGGCTGAGATGACGCAGGATCCGCACGTCCTCGGAGTCCTCGTCGAGCCAGGTCCGCAACCGCGGCCAGGCCCTCACCAAGGCCTCGTGTGCCACCTCGACCGCATCCTGTTGCATCGTGAGCAGCCGGACGCGAACCATGCTGTCGACCACCTGCCGCTGGATCACCTCACCGCTCAGCTCCTGCCGCGGCAGGCGCCGGCAGATGGGCGGGCCGTCGGCGGGAAGTTCGATCAAGTGGAGCAGCACGCTGCGACATGCCGCCTGCTCCGGCGGGGAGAGGCTCTCGTAGAGTGCCTCAGCGGTCCGGGCAACGGCTCCCGAGAGTCCGCCGGCGAGTCGGTAGCCGTCGAGGGTGAGCACCGCGCCGTCACGGTGCTTCCAGATCTCCACGAGGGTGTGCGACAGCAACGGGAGGGAGCCCTGGCCGGCGGTGGCGTCGCGCAGCAACAGGTCCACCAGCCCTGATTCGAGTCGCAGGCCCGCTGCAGTGGCCGGGCCCTCGATCACCTCGCGAAGCTGGTCCTCATCGAGCGGCCGCACGAGGTGGAGGCCGCGCTCAACCATCCCGGTGAGCGCCGCGTCCACCCCGAGTTCGCCCAGCTGGTCCACCCGGATGGCGATGGCAACGGGCCGCCGACGGGCCTCGAGAACCAACTGGTGACAGAACTGTGCCACTGTCTCGGGCGCATGCCCGAGCAGGAACAGCTCCTCCAGCTGGTCCACCAGAACCGGAGCCTGTTCCGGTGCAGCCGCCAGCGCGGCATACAGGCTCCCGAGCGGGTCCGCGCCGGGAACCAGGTACCGGGGCTGCGCACCTGACCGGCTGAGGGCGGACATGACTCCTGCGCGCAGCAGAGACGTCTTGCCGCAGCCGGACGCACCCGTCAGGACGAGGATTCCCACGTCGTGCAGCTGGTCGAGGCAGCGCCGGATCTCCTCCCGTCGACCGAAGTAGGTCTCGTGGTCTGTGGACCCGAAGGGGGTCAGGCCGTGGTACGGGCAGGAGGCGCTCACGGAGGCGAGAGGTGGCGGTGGGTCGAGAGTCTCCGCCTGGTGCAGGATGTCCTGCTCGAGCCGAGCCAGGTCATGCCCTGGGTCCACGCCGAGTTCGTTGGCGAGGGTACGCCGCGCCCTGCCGAGCGTGGCCAGCGCCTCACCCTGCCGGCCACACCGGTACTGCGCGAGCGCCAGGATTCCCCACCGGCGTTCACGAAGGGGATCCTCGACAATGAGGGCCTGCGCGTCGAGGGCGACTGAACGATGCTCGCCCGCGGCCAGGCGGGCCTCGAGCCACTCCTCCTGGACCTGGTTCCGCAGCTCGGTCAGCCTCTCCCGCTCGCCACCTGCGCCGGGCCACTCCGCGATGTCCTCGTAGGGTCGGCCACGCCACATGCTCAACGCGCGCGCGTACGCGATCGCCGCCCGGTCCGGCTCGCCGTCGCGCGCGCGGTCGCGAGCGTGCTTCACCGCTGATTCGAAGGCACGCACGTCGAGGTCGTCCGGCTCGTTCAGGGCCAGCCGGTATCCAAGGGCGTTCGTCTCGATCGTCCGGGGCGGCAGCTTGGCGCGCATGCGGCTGATGCACACCTGTACCTGCTTCGACCACGTCTCCGGTGGCGCCTCCCGCCACAGCGCGTCGGCCAGTTCGTCCGCTGCGACGGCATCCGGGCTGCGCAGCACGAGGACACTCAGCGCCGTCCGTTCCCTCGGACTGAGCGCGGCGCCGCCGGCCTCGAGAGGGCCAAGGACCCCGATCTGCATCCATTGAGTGTGGGACCGTACCGGACGGTCGTCAACGGTGCCGATGCCGGCGGATACCACGTGGATACCCGCACGGGCCCGGACAGATACCCGGGTGCGGCACGGTACGCCCATGGAATTGCTGCAAGCCCCACTCCGCGCGGCCGCCACGGCCGCCGTCATCGGCATCTTGATCAGCGGATGCAGTGCGGCAGACGAAACCAGCCCAGAAGCGTCCGCCAACCCTGACCTGTCGTCGAGCGACTCCGACTCGACCACGCAGTCCGATGCCAGATCCGACGAGGTGGTCACCCTCACCGTGGGCAACCCGCTGATGGACATGCCGGCCCAGCTGATCGCGTGGGCGGCGGACGTGCGCAGCCGGACCGACAAGGCGATCGTCTTCGATGTCATCAGCCAGTATGGCGGCGACCTCGACACCTGGACCGACAGGGAGCAGCTGCTCCTCGACGCCGTCGCCTCCGGGGATGTCGACCTCGCCTGGGTCGGGGCGCGAGCCATCCCCGCGTTCGAGCCGCTCCTCGCACCGATGCTGATCGACAGTCACGACGTGCAGGAAGCGGTGTTCACCGCCGGCATCCCCGAACGGATGCTTCGGGATGCCGGCCTCGAGGGGGTCACCGGGCTCGGTGTCCTGCCGGGACCGCACCGCAGGATGCTCGGTGTGACCCGGGACTTCCGGACACCGGAGGACTTCGCAGGAGCCGTCGTCATGAGCGATCGGAACGATGCGACGTTGCGGACGCTCGAGATCCTGGGGGCGGCCGAGGCCGT
>JALHDK010000204.1 GCA_022838965.1 Actinomycetales bacterium
CAAGGCCTTGGAACTGGATGAAGACAGCATCGCCGCCATGCAGTCGCTGGTGCGGTTGCATCTGCTGCGCGGTGAAAAGGACCAGGCCGTCGCCTTGCTGGAACGAGCGGTGCAACTGGCTCCGGAACAACTGGTTTTCGTCAACCTGCTGCGTTCCCTGCGTCCCGAAGGAGCCGAGGCCGGTGCCTGCAGCGAACACACCGAACCGGTTGTCGAGCCTGCGGCAGCGCCAATCGCGACGACCACCCTGGCCGAGTTGTATGTTCGCCAGGGTCATTTTCAGCGGGCGCTGGATATCTACCAGCAACTGCTCGGCGTGCATCCGGACGACCCGCGCCTGCGGGCGGCATGTGCCGACCTGCAAAATCGCTTGTCCGCAGTCGCTGAAGAACAAGCAGACCAACAGGCCGCCTCTTTAGAGGTTTTTGAACCGGCGGGCGCGCCCATTCCGACTGCCGAGGGCACCGACGAATCGGCCGCAACGGCTTTGGGTGCATGGCTGACCGCCATCCGAAAAAGGAGGGAGCATGTTCGGTGAAATTCTGCAGGGTATCGTCGAGGAGGCGGGTGGCGAAGTGGGCGTTCATCTGCCGCCCGGCCGAGCACGGCTCGCGCTCCGGATCCGGGTCGGCGTAGAGCTGTGCGAAGTACTGTTCGAGGGTGAGGGCCCCGACCGCGAACATGAAGGTCTGGTCGCGGTAGTAGCCCGAGCGCCAGTCGCCGGGGCGGAAGGCCCGGGCCATCGCGAGCTGCGCGACCTCCTTGCCGTCGCCGAAGATCCCGAACTTCGCCTTGCCGTCGCGGGCAACCGGCACCGTGATCGCCCTCGCCCTCACCGGGCTGGCGGCCTACTCGGCGTGGACCACGAAGCAGCGGATCGCCGTGGGCTGGTGGCTCCCGGTCGCGGTCGGCGTGCTCTTCGTGTTCGGCTTCCTGGTGTACGCCGCGGCCGGCAACACCGCCGTCGTACCGCTGACCACCCTGCTGGCCGGCGGCCTCGCCCTGAGCGTGCCCCTCATCTTCGGCGCCATGTGCGGCCTCGTGGGTGAGCGGTCCGGCATTGTCAACATCGCCATCGAGGGCCAACTGCTCCTCGGGGCGTTCTTCGCGGCGGTCGCCGCATCGCTGGCGGGCAACGCCTATGTCGGACTGATCGCGGCACCGATCGCCGGCGCGCTCGTCGGGGCGCTGCTGGTGTGGTTCGCGGTGAAGTACTGGGTCGACCAGATCATCATCGGCGTCGTGCTCAACGTCCTCGTGGTCGGTCTGACGAACTTCCTCTTCTCCACCGTGCTCACCCAGAACTCCGCGACCTGGAATGCCCGGCAGCGCCTGCCGAACCTTCCGGTTCCGGTGCTGTCCGAGATTCCGATCATCGGGCCGGTGCTGTTCAACCAGACGATCCTCGTGTACCTGATGTACGCGGTGGTGATCCTGCTCAACATCTTCGTCTTCCGTTCGCGCTGGGGCCTGCGCATGCGGGCCGTGGGCGAGCACCCGAAGGCGGCGGACACCGTCGGCATCAAGGTGAACCGCACCCGCGTCATCAACACGATCTTCGCGGGCTCCATCGCCGGGCTCGGCGGTGCCTTCTTCACCGTTGGCACGGGCCTGGCCTTCGGCAAGGAGATGTCGGCCGGCCAGGGCTTCATCGCACTGGCAGCCATGATCCTGGGCAAGTGGAACCCGTATGGGGCCCTCGGGGCGGCACTGCTCTTCGGCTTCTCCAAGAACCTCGGAAACCTGCTCTCGACGATCGGGACGCCGGTGCCCTCCGAGTTCCTGCTGATGCTTCCCTACCTCGTGACGATCCTTGCGGTCGCGGGATTCGTGGGCAAGGTCCGCGCACCCGCAGCCGAGAACATCCCCTACAAGAAGTAGGCACCGTGGACCAGATCTGGCAGGAACTGCGTTCACGTGCCCTCGCCGTCCAGGCCCGGGCCTACGCGCCCTACTCGGGATACCGGGTAGGGGCGGCGGCCCGGGTGGACGACGGGCGCATCGTGAGCGGCTGCAACGTGGAGAACGCCTCGTACGGCGTGACACTCTGCGCCGAGTGCGGCCTCGTCTCGGAGCTCCACGCCACCGGGGGAGGGCGGCTCACGCACTTCCTCTGCGTGGGCGGGGCAGGGGATGTGGTCATGCCCTGTGGCCGGTGCCGCCAGCTCCTCTGGGAACACGGCGGCCCGACGCTCGAGGTCGCGACCCCTCGAGGCACCAAGACAATGCTGGAGGTCCTCCCCGACGCGTTCGACGCGGAGGACCTGAAGGAGGCAGACCAGTGACAGAGCCGTTCGACGCCGTCGACGTCATCCGGACCAAGCGTGACAAGGGAACCCTGTCGGATGCACAGATCGACTGGGTGATCGACGCCTACACCCGCGGGGTGGTCGCGGACGAGCAGATGTCCGCCCTGGCCATGGCGATCTTCCTCAACGGCATGACCCGCGCGGAGATCGCCCGCTGGACCAATGCCATGATCAACTCCGGGGAGCGCATGGACTTCTCCGCCCTCGGCAAGCCGACCGCGGACAAGCACTCCACCGGGGGAGTGGGGGACAAGATCACCCTCCCGCTCGCCCCTCTCGTCGCCGTGTTCGGGGTCGCGGTCCCGCAGCTGTCGGGTCGCGGCCTCGGACACACGGGCGGCACGCTCGACAAGCTCGAGTCCATTCCCGGCTGGCGTGCCTCCCTGTCCAACGAGGAGATCATGAACCAGCTCCGTGACGTGGGGGCGGTGATCTGCGCAGCGGGGACGGGTCTCGCGCCTGCCGACAAGAAGCTGTACGCCCTGCGGGACACCACCGCCACCGTGGAGTGCGTGCCGCTCATCGCCTCCTCGATCATGTCCAAGAAGATCGCGGAGGGCACGGACTCGCTGGTGCTCGACGTCAAGGTCGGTTCGGGCGCCTTCATGAAGGAACTCGGCGCCGCGCAGGACCTCGCCCGCACCATGGTCGATCTCGGTGCGGACGCCGGCGTTCGGACCGTCGCACTGCTCACCGACATGTCCACCCCGCTCGGGCTCACGGCCGGGAACGCACTGGAGGTACGGGAGTCCGTTGAGGTGCTCGCGGGCGGGGGCCCGGCCGACGTCGTCGAACTCACCGTCGCGCTCGCGCGGGAGATGCTCGCCTCCGCGGGCCTCGCCGACGCCGATCCCCAGGCCGCGTTGCGGGACGGGCGGGCGATGGACGCGTGGCGGGCCATGATCCGCGCCCAGGACGGCGACCCGGACGCCCCGCTCCCGGTGGCCCGGCACACCGAGACGGTCACCGCACCCCGGTCGGGTGTCCTGACGCGGCTGGACGCGTACGACGTCGGTGTGGCGGCGTGGCGCCTCGGGGCGGGCCGTTCCCGCAAGGAGGACCCGGTCCAGGCGGTCGCCGGGGTGGAGATGCACGCCAAGCCCGGCGACGCGGTCACAGCCGGCCAGCCACTCCTCACCCTGCACACCGACACTCCCGAGCGGTTCGCGCGGGCGCTGGAGGTCCTCGCGGACGCCTTCGACATCGGCGAGAACCCGGCCCCGTCAACCCCGGTGGTGCTGGACAGGATGGAGAATGACGTCGTCCCGCGCAGCCTGCGGGGACAGTGAGGAGGTTGTGATGACCGAGGCCGAGGTCGA
>JALHDK010000594.1 GCA_022838965.1 Actinomycetales bacterium
CCCACCCATCTTCCGGCCGCGGCTCCATACATCGTTGGGCCACTTGACGCCCGCGTCCGCCGCGCCTAGATCCCGGCAGGTGAGGGCCGCGGCGACCCCCGCCGCCAAGCTCAGAAGGCCGAGAGCCTCACGCTCCACCTTTGCCGGTCGCCACGCTATGGAGCACAACGCGCTCGCCCCGAGCACGTCCTTCCAGCGAGTGCCACGACGGCCACGGCCCTCAGTCTGTGTCTCCGCTACGACGACCGCCGGGGACCCGCGCTCGCTCAGATCGAGCGCCGCGGGGTTCGTCGAGGCGCACCCCCTGACGATCCGGATCTGCGCGACCCATCGCTCCCGCTCAAGGCTGGCTAGGAGCTGGCCGTAGTCGGCCTCGGCTTCGTGGAGCTCAACGCGCATCGCGCCTCACCTCGCCAGGCGCCGACCTCAGGGTGAGGGTGGTCACCTCGGGCGGACAGAAGACGCGGATCGGCAGAATGCTGGTGCCGATCCCTCGGGAGACATAGACGATGCTGTTACCACGCTGGAACAGGCCGGCAGCCATGCGCCGACCCCGTGCGTGTGCCCCGCCAGCACCAGGTTCGGCGGCAGCGCAGTCTCACGGAAGACGACTCCGGGGCTGTGGGCGAGGAGCAGCAGGAAGGGCTCCGCCTCGAGACGGCTCACGGCCGATCGTAGGTCGTCACGGAACCGTGTGGGGTCGTCCACACCCGCCAGGGCCAGCCGTCTACCTCCGTGCTCAGTAACGGTCCCTTCGTTGTCCAGCACGCGAAAGCCCATCGGCTCCAGGACCGGCTTGAGCCCCCCGAGCACGGGGAGCAGGCGGTTGTCATTGTTGCCCGCCACAAACCACCGCCCGAGGGGAGCTTCGAGGGCTTCGGTAAGGGTCTCGGCGGCGGGCAAGCCGGCGGTGGACTCAAGTAGGTCGCCCGTGACGGCCCAGAGGTCCACGGTCACTGAGCGGGTCCAGGCAGTCAGGGCGTCTAGGTGTCGAGCGCGGCGACCGAAGTGCAGATCGGTCACATGGCCAATACGCAGTCCATCGAGAGCCGCGGGCAAGCCGGGAAGCTCG
>JALHDK010000595.1:0-520 GCA_022838965.1 Actinomycetales bacterium
CTGGTGGTGACCGGTGACATATCGGCGCGGCAGGTCAGCGACCTGGTGAAGGGTCTGGCCTCGGAGCGGGATGGCGTCATCTGGATCGAGGAGATGCTGCCCCGCAAGGAGCTCGTCGCGATCGAGTCCGCGGCCACCACCTTCGTGACCCCGTCGGTGTACGAGCCGCTCGGCATCGTCAACCTCGAGGCCATGGCGGTGGGGATCCCGGTCGAGCGGCTGGGACCGGCCGCTCTCGAGACCGGCGATCTCGGCGGCTACGCCGCGATCGTCATCGGCCCGCGCGCCTACGAGACCGAGCCGGCGCTCGCCCGGGCCAACCCGCGGCTGCTCGACTACGCGCGCGCCGGCGGGCTCCTCCTCGTGCAGTATCAGCAGTACCCGTACTTCAACGGCGACTTCGCACCGTTTCCGCTCACCCTCGCCCGCCCGCACGACCGGGTGACCGACGAGAGCTCGCCGGTCCGCCTGCTCGCGCCCGAGCATCCGGTCTTCACCCGCCCGAACCGCCTCGGGGAGG
>JALHDK010000595.1:528-1098 GCA_022838965.1 Actinomycetales bacterium
GGAGGGGTGGGTGCAGGAGCGGGCGCTCTACCTGCCGCGCACCTTCGACCCCGCCTACCGGCCGCTCCTCGCCCTTCGGGATCCGGGCGAGCCCGAGCAGCTCGGGGGGCTCCTCGTCGCCCCGGTGGGTGCGGGGACGTACGTCTACACCGGCCTCGCCCTCTTCCGCCAGCTCCCGGCCGGCGTCCCCGGCGCGGTGCGGCTCTTCGTCAACCTCCTCGCGCTCGCCGGGCCGCCCGACCCGAGCTGAACGGGCCGGCGCCGGCCCCCCCGGCCCTTCCGGATCAGCGCGGCGTGACCGGCACGGCCGCGGCGAGGGCCCGCAGCTTCTCCTGGATCCGGTGGCTGTTGTCGGGGCCGCAGCGCAGGAGATGGCGCGCGGCCGGGGAGAGCGCTTCGAGCTCGGGGTCGGCGTAGGCGTAGCTGACCACGCGCGGGGTGAGCGCGGGCGGCGGGTCGAGGTGCGGGACCCGCAGGAGGCGGCCGGTGGCGCGGGCGAGGAAGTCGTCGCAGCGGCCGCCGGGGTAGCCGAGCTCGCGGATCGCCTCGTCACGCTGCAACAGGTCGACG
>JALHDK010000007.1:0-27119 GCA_022838965.1 Actinomycetales bacterium
CCTGGACGGTCATGGACCCCGCACCGCCTTGGGCTTGGCCGCGAACGTTGGGGGTACCTACCGTGGTGAGCCCCGTTGGCGTGAGGGGCACCGGCATCATGAGATCAACGCGCTCGGCAGGAAATGGCGCACGGCATTGACAGCCGCAGGTCAATCAGCACCGATCGTCATCGCGAATGCCAAGGATCCGCTGGTCACCTGGGCTGCGGAGGCTGCCACGAAAGTGGTCTGGGTCGACATGGGCACCGGCTGGACACAGGACGCCGCGCTCTGCCCGCAATGCAGCACCATCGGCCGGCTGCGGCCGGACGTCGTCTGGTTCGGCGAGATGCCCTACCACATGGACCGCATCTACCGCGCGCTCGGCCAGGCCGAGCTGTTCGTGGCCATCGGCACGTCGGGCCACGTCTACCCCGCCGCCGACTTCGTCGAGGAGGCCAAACATGCCGGCGCGCGCACCATCGAGCTGAACCTGGAGCCGTCCGAGACGGCCTCCGCGTTCGACGAGATGGTGCTCGGACGCGCGACCGAGATCGTGCCGGCCTTCGTCGAGGGTCTTCTGACGACGGTCTAGCCTGACCGGCGGGGTCAGCGCCACTTCTTCGGCTTCTCCAGCAGCGCCACCGCCTCCACCCGCTCGATCGTGGAGGAACAGTTCCGGGCCGACCTGATGGTGAGCTCGGCCACGGGCTTCATCCCCGCCCCCGTCGCGCCGCTCGTGGAGGCCGTGCCCCGCGCGGAGAGCCTGGCCGTCCTCAGGTTCGGATTCGGGACCGCGGCCGACAGCAACGAGCGGCTCTCCCTCTCGGACGTCCCCCTGGACGCGATGGACTCGCTGGTCCGCATTCCGCTGCTGTCCGGCTCGCTGCCCGGCGCGGCCAACGAGATCCTCCTCCAGGTCGACCTCGCGGAGGCGGAGGGCGTCCAGCCGGGCGACACCTTCGCCATCACCACCCTGGCGGGCCGCGGGGAGTACGTGGTCACCGGGATCGCGAACGAGCAGTTCTTCGCCACCGACGTCATCGCACCCACCGAGGTGTTCAACGAGATCGTGCCCGTGGAGCGCGCCACCATCACCGGGATCGCGGTCAACGCGGCCGGTGACGTGGACGACCTCCGGGCCGACCTCGCCGAGGCCGTCAAGGTGTTCCCCTTCATCACCGTCCTGAACGGGGACGAACTCGGCGACGCCGCCGCGGACCAGGTGAACACCATCATGTCGGTGCTCTACGCCCTGCTGGGCCTGTCCCTCGTGATCGCGGTGCTCTCCATCGTGAACACGCTCGCCCTGAGCGTGATCGAGCGGACCCGGGAGATCGGCCTGACCCGGGCCGTCGGACTCGGACGCGGACAGCTGTCCGGGGTGATCATGCTGGAGTCGGTCATCACCGCGCTGTTCGGCACGGTGAGCGGCATGGTGATCGGGGTGTCACTGGCGTCCACCCTCCCGACCATCTTCCGGGACGACGGTCTGCGCATCCTCGACATCCCGTGGGCCCAGCTCGGGTGGATGCTCGCGCTCACCGTCGTGGTCGGGGTGCTGGCCGCCGTGTGGCCCGCGATTCGCGCCGCCCGGCTCCCGGTGCTCCAGGCGATCTCCACGGAGTGACCCCCGCTCATCGAGGCGGACACGACAGCCGGTGCGAAATGCGCCGTGAGCGGCAAAGATGGAGGGGAGCAATGTCGCGCACGCCGAAGGAGTCGATCTGAGTGAGCGAACAGAACATCTTCTCCCCACCCCGCGATCCTGACACCCCGCCCACCATCGGTGAACTGGTCGCCCGGGTGTCGGAGCAGTTCTCCCGGCTCATCCGCGGGGAGCTGGAACTGGCTCAGACCAACCTGCAGGCGAAGGTCACGAAGCTGGGCGTCGGCGGCGGCCTGCTCGCGGCGGCGGGCGTCCTCGCCCTCTACGCCTTCGGGCTCCTCCTCCTCGGCGCCGTGTGGGGCCTCGCCGAGGCGCTTCCCCTGTGGGCGGCGTTCCTCATCGTCGCCGCGATCCTCCTGGTGATCGTCGCGATCCTCGCCCTTGCGGGCAAGAAGCAGCTCGAGCGGTCGAAGGAGTTCCAGGTCGACCCCGCCGCCGGCATCAAGCTCGATGTCGAGGCCGCGAAGAAGGGGATCCAGTCATGAGCGAGAATGCCAAGGCGCCCAAGCGCACCGCCGCCGAGATCGAGGCGGACCTCGCCCGCATCCGCGGGGAACTCACCTCCACCGTCAACCTCCTGACCGAGCGACTCAGTCCCCGGACCCAGCTCGAGAACGCCAAGGAGGCCGCCCTCGACGCCGCTGACCGCCTCACGGACAAGGCCGCCACCCTGCTCGAGACCGCCGGCGACGCCGCGTTCGCCTTCGCGAAGGACACCGGCACAACCGCGAAGCGCGCCGCGGCCGATGCGAAGGAGATGACGAGGACGTTCGTGGGCGAGGTCCAGGTCAAGGCGAAGGCCCTCGCCGACGACGCCGTCGAGGGCGATCCCAAGGCCCTCGCCCTCATCACCGGTGCGGTCGCGGCCGTAGGCGCCGTCGTCGTCGGCGCGATCCTGCGGCGCGGACGCTGACCCGTCCGTCGACGCTGGTCGGGAGCACCCACCCCCGAATGGCTTTTTCGCGTCCCGACGATGTAAATTTGGACCACGAACAGATGACCACTTGCCCGGGGCCGCACTCACGGTGCTTCGTCCCGCCTCTACGTCGAAGGGGGTCGTAGCCATGGGGCGCGGCCGTCAGAAGGCTAAGCAGACGAAAGTCGCCCGGCGGCTGAAGTACTTCAGCCCGGAAACCGACTACCAGGCCCTCGAGCGTGAGCTCACCGGAGCGAAGTCCGCGGTCGACGACGATGAGGACTCAGCTCCGGTAGCGTCCCTCCAGCTGCACCGCGCCCGCCGCGACGCCCTTGGTTCCCGTCACTACGCGCGCCCCGTCGCGGGGGGCCGCTCCCATCGCGACGGCGCCGATCGGCCACGCCGCCACCCCCGCCGCGCCCGCGGCTGACGTCACCCGGGAGACGGCGTCCTCCGGCACCAGCGCCACCATCCCCACCCCCAGGTTGAAGGTGCCCTCGAGGTCCTCCAGGGTGCCGCCGGCCAGGTCCCGCATCACGCGGAACACCGGTGGCGGGGCGATGGTGGCGCGGTCCACCATGGCGAGTGCGCCCACGGGGAGGACCCGCGCCAGGTTCGCGGCCAACCCGCCGCCGGTGACGTGGGCGAAGGCGTGCACATCGGGAAGCAGGTCCAGGCAGAGCCGCGTGTAGAGGCGGGTGGGCTCGAGCAGCTCCTCGCCCAGCGTCCGCCCCAGCTCGGGCACCTCCCGCTCGAGGGACCAGCCGGACACCTCCACCAGCCGTCGGACCAGGGAGTACCCGTTCGAGTGCAGCCCCGACGACGCCAGCGCCACCACCACGTCGCCGTCGGCCACGCGTTCGGGACCGCGCACCTCCGTCGCGTCGACGACGCCGGTGGCCGCGCCCGCCACGTCGTAGTCGTCCGGGGCCATCACGCCCGGGTGTTCGGCGGTCTCGCCGCCGATCAGAGCCGTCCCGGTCGCGGCGCAGGCTGCGGCGATGCCACGGACGATGTCCGCGATGCGCTCGGGCACCACCGTGCCGCAGGCGATGTAGTCGGTCATGAACAGCGGCGTCGCACCGCAGACCACGAGATCGTCCACCACCATCGCCACCAGGTCCTGCCCGATGGTGTGATGGATCCCCATGGCCTGGGCGATGCGGATCTTCGTTCCGACCCCGTCGGTGGACGTGGCGAGCAGCGGGCGCCGCATGCCGAGGATTGCCGAGGCGTCATAGAGCCCCGCGAACCCGCCGGCGCCGACCAGGACGGCCGCCGTGTGCGTGGCCGTCACCGCCGCCTTCATGAGTTCGACCGCGTGATCCCCGGCCGCCGTGTCGACGCCGGCGGCGGCGTAGTCGATGGGCATCAGTACTCCATGAGGGCGGGCTGGGCGAAGCCGGCGGACGTGGGGATCGGAGCGGGGTAGCGGCCCGTGAAGCACGCGGTGCAGAGCCGGTCCTCGGAGAGGGTGGTGGCGGCGATCATGCCCTCGAGCGAGATGTAGCCGAGGGAGTCGGCCTGGATGTTGGCGCGGATCTCGTCGATGGTCAGCCCGTTCGCGATCAGTTCGGCGCGGGTGGCGAAGTCGATGCCGAAGAAGCAGGGCCACTTCACGGGCGGCGAGGAGATTCTGACGTGCACTTCCCGCGCCCCCGCCTCGCGGAGCATGCGCACGAGCGCCCGCTGGGTGTTGCCGCGGACGATCGAGTCGTCCACCACCACGAGCCGCTTGCCCGCGATGACCTCGCGCAGCGGGTTGAGTTTCAGCCGGATGCCGAGCTGGCGGATCGTCTGGGTCGGCTGGATGAAGGTTCGCCCGACGTAGGCGTTCTTCACCAGCCCCTGGCCGAAGGGGATGCCGGAGCCCTGCGCGTAGCCGATGGCCGCGGGGGTGCCCGAATCCGGGGTCGGGATCACCAGGTCCGCCTCAACCGGGTGCTCCCGGGCGAGGATCTTCCCCATCTCCAGCCGGGAGGCGTTGATGGAGCGTCCGGCGATCTGGGTGTCCGGGCGGGCGAGGTACACGTACTCGAAGATGCAGACCGCGGGGCGGGGATCCGCGAACCGGTGCGACTGCAGTCCCTGCTCGTTGATGGTGATCATCTCGCCCGGGTCCACCTCGCGCACGAAGGTGGCGCCGACGATGTCCAGCGCGGCCGTCTCCGAGGCCACCGCCCAGCCGCTCTGCAGGCGGCCCAGCACGAGGGGCCGCAGTCCGTAGCGGTCCCGCGCGGCGTACAGGGTGTGCTCGTCGATGAAGACGAGGGAGAACGCGCCCTCCAGCTGGGGCAGGACGGCGAGCGCGGTGCGGACGAGGCTCGGGTCCGGATCCTCTGCTTCGCCGCGCAGCAGTGTGGTGATGACCGCGGTGTCGGTGGACGACCCGCGGCCGAGCTCGCCACGCAGATCGGTGCCGTACCGTTCCTGCGCGAGTTCCATGAGACGGTGCGTGTTGGTGAGGTTGCCGTTGTGGCCGAGCGCCACGGTGCCGGCGGCGGTGGGCCCGAGGGTCGGCTGCGCGTTCTCCCAGGTGGCGGCGCCCTGGGTGGCGTACCGGGTGTGCCCGATGGCGATGTGACCGGGCAGCGAGGAGAGGGCGGCATCGTCGAAGACCTGGGAGACCAGTCCGATGTCCTTGTACACCAGGAGCTTCCGGCCGTCCGAGGCCGCGATCCCTGCCGCCTGCTGTCCGCGGTGCTGCAGGGCGTACAGCCCGAAGTAGGTGAGGCGCGCGACGTCCTCGCCCGGCGCCCAGACTCCGAACACGCCGCAGGCGTCCTGCGGGCCCTTCTCGCCGGGCAGCACCTCGTGGGTCAGCCGGCCGTCCCCTCGTGCCACGTGCTCACCTTACCGTCGGGTGCGGGTCCGGTGCGCCGCCGGCTCAGACGAGCTCGAAGCGGATGGTCCGGGTGGCCGGGTCCGCCACCATCAGGCGTACGGCCACCTCCTCGCCCAGCGGCAGCCCCTCCCCCACCACCGGTGCCTGAACCGCCGGACTGGCGATCACGACCGTGCCGCGATCGCGCTCCCCACCGGACCGCGGATTCACATCGACGATGACGCCGGTGAACGTGCGCCCGACGTGCCGTTCGAGCACGAGGGCCTCCATGAGGTCGACGGCGCCGCGCTCGTAGGCGCTGGCCCGGCGCGCCCCGTCGGCCATCAGCGCCGGAAGGGCCGGGAGCGCCGCGCGGACGTCGTCGGGAACCGCGCGACCCTGGCAGTGGGCGAGGCAGATCTCGAGGCCGAACCGGTCCACGAGCCGGCGCAGGGGCGCGGTGACGTGCGCGTACTCGGCGGCGATCGCCGCGTGCGGAAGGGCGCGCGCAGGGGCGCCGCCGTCGAAGGACGCGTACCCCGCCCCCCTGAACAGGGTGGTGGCCTGGTCCAGGAAGGCGGCGTGGGCGGGGACCGCGGAGTCGAGAGTGCGGACGAAGTCGGGGTAGCTGAGCACCCTCGGCCAGTCCAGCCCGAGGGCGCGGGCGGTGCGTCGCAGCCGCTCGACATCGCGCTCCGCGGCCGGAGGGAGGGTGCGGAGGATCCCCACCCCGGCCGCGCGCATGAGACGGGCGGCCTCCATGCCGGTGAGCAGGGAGATCTGGGCGTTGTATCCCTCGGCGGCCGCGGTGCCGCGGAAGTCCAGCTCGTAGCAGGTGGCGCGTCGCTCGATGATCTGCTCCGGGATGTCGAGCGAGACGCCACCCCGGGCCGCCTCGATGTCGCGACGCAGCCGGCCGACCTCGGCCAGCAGCACCGGGAGGTCCGGGGGCACCGCGGCCGGCAGGGGCGCGGCGTCGTCGAGGGCACGCTGCACGTCCTCGTAGGTGAGCTGGGCGCGGGAGCGGACCCGGGCGAGTTCGACCATGGTTCGCTCGGGACTGCCACCGGCGTCCAGGTCGATCGTCCACAGGTAGGCGGAGCGCTGCTCGTCGGCACGGAGGGACGCGGCGCCGGAGGACAGCACGTGCGGGTGCAGCGGGAACGAGTGGCCCGGGCCGTAGACGGTGACCGCGCGCGCCCGCACCTCGGCGTCCAGGGCGGTGCCCGCCTCCACGATGCGGCCCACCGCGGCGATGGCGTAGTGGACGCGATAGCCGTCCCCGCGCCGCGCGATGTGGACGGCCTGGTCGAGGTCGGTGGAGCCCGGCGGGTCGACCGTCACGAGGGGAAGGTCGAGGCGGTCCACGCCACCGGGGTCGCGCCGCGCGGCGACGGCGGCGTCGGCCTCAGCCGCCGGGGAGAACGTCTCGGGAATGCCCAGTTCCTCCCGCAGCGCGCGGAGCGGTTCCTGGAGTTCGCGCGGATGCACGCGGGCGCCCAGGTGCCGCTGCGTCACGGCGTGGGCTCCGCGCGAGCCGTGGCGGGGGGAGCCGCCTGGCGATCCATCGCCGCGAGCGAACGCCGGTCGAGCAGGTAGGCGAGCGCCGCGCCCGCACCCATGCCGATCACTCCGAGGCTGAGGAGCAGCAGCCAGAAGGTGTTGGCTGCGGACAGGCCGCTCCAGCCGCGCGTCACCACGGCGAGGAGGAAGGAGACGAGCGCGCCGCCGAAGATCCCGGCGACGATGAAGCGCCCGTAGCGGGGGGCACGACGATGGCGGAGCTCGATGGGCTCATCCTCCCCCGGGGGGACGGCGTCGCCGGGCGCGGCGGTCATGGCTCCTCCTCGACGACGGGCAGGCACTCACTGAGGTCGGCCCGCACACCCGACGCGCTGACCAGCCCCCGGTGGACGGCGTCATCCCAGCTCAGCCGTCCGGCGGCGAGTGCGATCCACGTGGCGGGGGTGGTCTGGACGACGTTCGGCGGCGTGCCGCGGCGGTGGGACGGCCCGCCCAGCACCTGCACCGCACCGACGGGCGGGACCCGCACCTCGACGGCGCGGCCGGGGTGACGCTCCGCGAGGAGGCCGAGGGTCCAGCGGACGGCCGTGAGGAGGTTGTGGTCCGTGACGGCGTCGTGGCGGGGCTCGGCGGCCTCGGAGTCGCGCAGGGCGGCGCGCAGGGCCGCCTCGCCGCGGACGGGGTCGATGCGCTTCACTCCGCCATTATCGCCTGCGTGACGCGGGACAGCCCGGTGGGTGGGCGCCCGCCCACCCATCGGGGAGCACACGCGGCGGCGGCCCCGCCTCCACGAGGGAAACGGGGCCGCCGCCGCGGACCGTGCTCAGAAGCTGATGTCCGTTGTTCCGTCGTTGGTGACGATTCGCACCACCGCATTCTCGGGTGTGACACCCGCCGGCACCGTGAAGGTGGCGGCCGCCCGACCGGTCTCGTCGGTCTTGTGGGTCACGGTGTTGTCCACCGGCAGGTCGTCGCCCACCAGCGTCCCGTTGACGAAGAGGTCCACTGTGGCCGGCTTGGGTTCCGTGTTCGTGAACGCCAGCGAGGAGATCGACGCCGTCACCGTGGCTCCCGCCGTGAGCGGTCCGGAGAGGGTGAGGCCGGTGCTGCCCTGGGTGTAGTCCACCGCGACCGGGCTGTGCGTGCGCAGGTACTCCAGCAGCGAGGCCAGGTCGATGATCCCGGTGTCCCGGTATCCCGTGCCTGCGGGGAACACGCTGAAGCCATCGCCGCCCGCGAGCAGGAAGGAGTTCCCGGCCACCCTGTAGGTGCCTGCCGGGTCCACCGGGACGCCGTCGACGACGATCTCGGACACCCGGGAGCCCGCAGGTGCCGCCGGGTCGAAGACGTACTCGACGTTGTGCGACAGGCCGAGCCGGAGCACCGGGTGGGTGGCAGTCGGATCCTTCCACTGCTGCTCCAGCATGAGATCCACCTGCGCGCCGGTGAGGGTGACGGAGGCCATCGTGTTTCCGAACGGCTGGGCCGTGAAGGCCTCGGCGTAGGTGATCTCGCCTGCGAGGAGGTCGGCGCGGATGCCGCCCGGGTTGATCACACCGAAGTCCGCCCCGGTGATCTGGTCGAGCTGCCAGAGGGCGACATCGGCGAGGAAGTTCCCGATCGTCGACTCTCCGCCGCGGCTGACACCGAGTTGGGCGCGAAGGAGGTCAGCGCTCGCGTTCCCGACGACGGCCTTGCCGGCCTCCGCGGACTCCGCGACGGTGCGGGCGATGATCTCCTTGACCGTGGCGGACGCGTTGGCAACGTACGGGGTGGTCGTGCCGGGGATCGTCCCGGTGGTGGAGATGTTCTCCGCCACTCCGTAGGTCAGGGTCCTGGTCGCCCTGCTGAAGGTGAACGACAGGTGAGCGACGGTGCCGCCCGCGTTGACGCCCTCGATCATGGGGATCGCGACACCGTCGGCACGGGTCACGGTGCCGACGAACTTGCTGTGGGAGTGGCCGGTGAGGACGGCGTCGACGTCCTTGCTGAACGTGCAGTCGTCGACGATGGCGTGACCCTCGTGGGACAGCGCGATCACGATGTCCGCCTCGCCGTTGTTGGCGCGGCCGTCGCTGAGCTGCCCGGCATAGGTGTTGAGGGCGGCGCAAATCCCGGTGACCGTGATGCCCTGGATGCCGCCGGGACTCACGAGGTTCGGCAGGTCCTGGGTGAGCGTGCCGACGAACGCGACCCGGAGGCCCGCGGTGCCGGGCAGGCTCCAGATCTGGTACGGCTTCAGTCCGGCAGCACCCTGGATGTTCGCGCCCAGGAAGTCGAAGTCCGTCATCGGCATGATCCGGTCACGCAGGTCGGCCCAGCCCTTGTCGAACTCGTGGTTCCCGGTGTTGGAGACGAACAGGCCCATGGCATTGAGCAGTTCAGCGGTGGGCCGGTCCTCCAGCACGGCTGACTCGAAGGCCGAGCCGCCGAACGAGTCGCCGTTCGCGACGAAGATCGTGTTGCGGTTCGCGGCACGCAGCGCCTCGACGACGCCGCTGACGCCGGCGGCACCGCCCGTGGACGACGTCGCCACGACCTGTCCATGGAAGTCGGTGATCGACGCGATGTCGATCGTGACGGATTGCCCCGGCGGGGCGGGGACCTTGTCGTTCTTCGCGACCGCAGGCAGCGCGGCCGTCACGCTCAGCAGGGCCAGCGCGCCGACGGCGGCGACTGACCGGAAGGGGTGAGGGGAGCTCATTCGGGTGTCCTTCGGGGAGGGTGACTCTCATGCCTCTGGGTCAGCAGGGAATCCTGTAACCCAGCTCACACCCACCGTAAACTCCCACGGCCCTGCTGACCATGGCGACCGGACAACCCGACACCACATCTTCACCTGTCGCCCGGGAGTTCGGCCCCCCACCGGGTGCGCACAGACCGCGGGCGGTGCCGGCCCGGCACCGCCCGCGGGATCGCGCCTGTCAGATGATGCCCTGGGCAAGCATCGCGTCTGCGACCTGCAGGAACCCGGACACGTTGGCTCCGAAGACGTAGTCGCCGGGGCGGTCGTACTCGCGCGCCGTGGTGGCGCACCGGTCGTGGATCGAGTCCATGATCTCCTGCAGCCGGGCGGCGGTCTGGTCGAAGGACCAGCGCTCCCGCGAGGCGTTCTGCTGCATCTCGAGTGCCGACGTCGCGACACCGCCCGCGTTCGCGGCCTTCCCCGGACCGAAGAGGACACCGGCCCGCTGCAGGTACTCGATGGCATCCGGCTCGGTGGGCATGTTCGCGCCCTCCGCCACCGCGAGCACGCCGTTGCGCACGAGCGTCTTGGCGTCCTCGAGGTTCAGTTCGTTCTGCGTGGCGGACGGAAGCGCCACCGTGCAGGGGACGTCCCAGATGGAGCCACTGGTCGAGTAGGTCGCGGAGGACCGGACGGCGGCGTACTCGCTGATGCGGCCGCGGCGCACCTCCTTGATCTCGCGGATGAGGTCCAGGTCGAGACCGGCCTCGTCCACCACGAAGCCCGAGGAGTCGGAGCAGGCCACCACCTTGGCGCCCAGCTGCTGGGCCTTCTGGGTGGCGTAGATGGCCACGTTGCCGGAGCCGGACACCACCACGCGCTGGCCCTCCATGCTCTGGCCGATCTGCTGCAGCATGCGCTCGGTGAACATGACGAGTCCGTAGCCGGTCGCCTCGGTGCGGGCGAGCGAGCCGCCCCAGGCCACGCCCTTGCCGGTCAGCACACCCGCCTCGTACCGGTTCGCGAGCCGCCGGTACTGGCCGTACAGGTAACCGATCTCGCGACCGCCCACGCCGATGTCGCCAGCGGGCACGTCCGTGTCATCACCGATGTGGCGCCACAGCTCGGTCATGAAGGACTGGCAGAAGCGCATCACCTCGTTGTCCGACTTGCCGTGCGGGTCGAAGTCCGAGCCGCCCTTGCCGCCACCGATGCCCAGGCCGGTCAGGGAGTTCTTGAAGATCTGCTCGAAGCCGAGGAACTTGATGATGCCGCGGTTCACGGAGGGGTGGAAGCGCAGTCCGCCCTTGTACGGACCGAGCGCGGAGTTGAACTGGACCCGGTAGCCGCGGTTGATCTGCACCTTGCCACGATCGTCCACCCAGGGGATCCGGAAGATGATCTGGCGCTCGGGCTCGACGAGGCGCTCGAGCAGCGCGACCTCCTCGTACTCCGGGTGCCGCTCCACGACCAGCTCGAGGGAATCAAGCACCTCGTGGACGGCCTGGTGGAACTCCTTCTCGCCGGGGTTCTTGGCGAGGACGTGCGCGTAGACGGATTCGGTGTAGGTGTTGCCCATGTGATTTCCTCAGGTTCAGGAAGTCGGAGTCTGGAAGTAGTGCCGCAGGGTCGCTTCGCTCGCGGACCGGAGCTCCTGGACGTCGAACTCGCCGACATCCGCGATGCTCAGGACATCGCCCCCGGTGGTGCCGATCCGCAGGGCCTGCACGTCGTGCTTCGCCGCGAGGCCCTCCAGGCCGAGCGAGTCCCGCTCGTCCACCACAACGAGCGCGCGCGCCCCGGATTCGGAGAACAGGGCGGTGGCGAGGTCGACCCCGTCCCGCTCGCACATCTCCGAGAGGTCGATGTGCGCGCCGACGCCGAAACGTAGCGCGCCGTCGACCAGCGACTGGACCAGCCCGCCCGCGCTCAGGTCGTGAGAGGCGCGGGAGAGGCTCTGGGTGGCGGCGTCGATGAGCACCTCGGAGAGCTCACGCTCGGCGTCGAAGTCCACCCTCGGCGGGAGTCCGCCGAGATGGTCGTGGATCACGCCGGCCCACACCGACCCGGACAGCTCGAACAGGGTGCGTCCGAGCAGGTAGATCGCCTGCCCCTCCTCGAACCACCCCGACGGGACGGCACGCGAGACGTCGTCCATCACGCCGAGCACGCCGACGACGGGCGTCGGGTTGATCGACGAGTCGATCAACCCGGGCTCGCCGGTGGAGTTGTAGAGGGAGACGTTGCCGCCGGTGACCGGGATCTCCAGTTCCTGGCAGCCGTCCGCGAGTCCCGTGATGGCCTGCACCAGCTGCCACATCGCGTCCGGATCCTCCGGGGAGCCGAAGTTGAGGCAGTCGGTGACGGCCAGCGGGCGGGCACCCACGGTCGAGACATTGCGGTAGGCCTCCGCGAGGGCCTGCTGGGCGCCCACGTACGGGTCGAGCTTCGTGAAGCGCCCGTTGGCGTCCGTCGCCAGCGCGACGCCGAGCCCACTGACCTCGTCGACACGGACCACCCCGGCGTCGTCGGGTTGCGCCATGGCGGTGTTGCCCTGCACGTAGCGGTCGTACTGGTCGGTGACCCACGCCCTGGAGGCGAGGTTCGGGGAAGTGACGACCTCCAGGACCTGGGCACGGAGCTCGTCCGCCGTCGTGGGACGGGGGAGGGTCTCGGCGGCGTCGTCGTTCAGCGCGGCCTGCCACGTCGGCTTGCGGTAGGGCCGGTGGTAGGTGGGCCCGACGGCGACCGTGTCCGGATCGACGTCGACGATCCGGTGGCCGTGGTGGTCGATGGTGAGGCGGCGGGAATCGTTGATCTCCCCGATGACCGCGGTCTCGACCTCCCACTTCCGGCAGATCGCGAGGAAGCGTTCGAGGTTGTGCGGCGCGACCACCGCCATCATGCGCTCCTGCGACTCGCTCATGAGGATCTCGCCGGCGGTGAGTGCCTCATCGCGCAGCAGCACCTTCTCGAGATCCACGTGCATCCCGCAGCCACCGTTGGACGCCAGCTCCGAGGTGGCGCAGGAGATACCCGCGGCGCCCAGGTCCTGGATGCCCTCCACCACGCCGGCGGCGAACAGCTCGAGGCAGCACTCGATGAGCACCTTCTCCATGAAGGGGTCGCCCACCTGCACCGACGGGCGTTTGGTGGGACCACCCTCCTCGAAGGTCTCGGAGGCGAGGATCGAGGCGCCACCGATGCCGTCCCCGCCGGTGCGGGCACCGAACAGCACCACCTGGTTCCCGGCGCCGGAGGCCTTGGCGAGGTGGATCTGGTCGTGGCGAAGCACGCCGAGACAGAGGGCGTTGACGAGCGGGTTCGTCTGGTAGGACGGGTCGAACTCGGTCTCCCCGCCGATGTTGGGCAGGCCGAGGCAGTTCCCGTACCCGCCGACGCCGGCCACCACGCCGTGCACGACGCGGGCGGTGTCCGGGTGGTCGATCGCGCCGAAGCGGAGCTGGTCCATCACCGCCACCGGGCGGGCGCCCATCGAGATGATGTCCCGCACGATGCCTCCGACGCCCGTGGCAGCCCCCTGGTAGGGCTCCACGAACGAGGGGTGGTTGTGGGACTCGACCTTGAACGTGACCGCCCACCCGTCCCCGATGTCCACGACGCCGGCGTTCTCGCCCATGCCCACGAGCAGGTGCTCCCGCATGGCGCGGGTGGTCTTCTGGCCGAACTGCTTCAGGTGGATCTTGGAGGACTTGTAGGAGCAGTGCTCGGACCACATCACCGAGTACATGGCCAGCTCGGCCGCGGTGGGCCGCCGGCGCAGCAGGCGCACGATGTCCTCGTACTCCTCGTCCTTCAGACCGAGGTCACGGTGGGGAAGCTCGATGTCCGGAGTGGCGGCGGCATTCTCGACGGTGTCCGGCACGACGTTCCTCATTGATCCCCCGGGGGTGCGAGTGGTACGCCGCGATACTACCCAGCACGTCCCGGGGCCCCCCGGGCCGTCCGCCACGTGATCGGCGGCCGGACCGCGCGGCCGAGGGCGGCCCGCGCCGCTCCCCTACGGCCGTGCCAGGCCCGCCCGCTTCTGACCCTCGTGCAGTACCTTCTCGTTGATCGGCTCCCGTCCGGCGGCCCGCTGTGCCCGGGCGTACTCCCGCGCCTCCTCCTGTCGCCGGGCCTCCACCCCGGTGGCGATGGTGGACCGGAGCTGCGCCTCCCCGTAGCCGAACGCGGCCACGAGATCGAGGGCGTGGGGCCGCAGGCGCACGAGCAGGCGGTTCACGTAGGCCGTCACCGCCTGGGCCCGTTGTGCCGACATCCGGCCGTGAATCAGGTACCAGGCGAGGTTGCGTTCGATCAGGGTGAGACCGTAGAGGTCGCGGACCCGTGTCAGCACCCGCCGGGTGGGCTCGTCCGTCACCCGGGCCAGCGCCGCGGTGAACGCCTCCCACTGCAGCAGTTCCGCATGCGCCCGGGCGGCCTCGATCAGTTCGTCCTGGTGGGCGTTGAAGATCGCGGCCGCGCGGTCGGCGGGTGCGCTCCGGGCGGCGCGCAGCGCGAGCGCCACCTCCTCGACCATGGTCTCCACCCGGTCCTCCAGCAGCTCCCGCTGCGTGTCCTCCGCGCGGAGGTGACCGGCCGAGCGGGCGATCGATCCGGTGTCACGGATGGACTGCGCCGCGCGCCGCAGTGGCGTGCGGTGCAGCGTCATGTCCGCCGCCCGCTGGGCCACCCAGCGTGCCCGGCCGGCGATGTCCACCTTCGCCATGGCACGGCCGTAGTCGGTGACGAGGCGCTTGCCCACCAGCTGGAGGAGGACGTTGTTGTCCCCCTCGAAGGAGACGTAGACATCCAGATCGTGGCGCAGTCCCACCAGGCGGTTCTCGGCGATGAACCCGGCTCCCCCGCAGGCCTCGCGCGCCTCCTGGAGGACCTCGAGCGCCAGCCACGTGTTGACCACCTTCGCGGCCGCCGCCTGGGTCTCCAGGTCCTGACGGTCCTCCTCGGTGGCGTGCCGGCCGGAGAAGACGTCGTCAAAGCGGTCGAGCAGCTCGGCCTGGGCGAAGCCCGCGGCGTAGGTGCGGGCCAGCAGCGGCAGGAGGCGGCGCTGGTGACGCTGGTAGTCGAGCAGCAGGACCTCCTGGTGCTCGTCGGCGCCGGTGAACTGCCGGCGTTCCGAGCCATACCGGATGGCGATGGCGAGGGCCGCCTTGCTCACCACCACCGCCGCGCCGGACAGCGACACCCGCCCCTGCACCAGGGTGGAGAGCATGGTGAAGAAGCGGCGACCCGGGGACTCGATCGGGGAGGTGTAGGTGCCGTCCGGGGCGACGTCACCGTACCTGTTGAGGAGGTGGTCACGGGGCACGCGGACGTGGTCGAAGGCGATGCGGCCGTTGTCGATCCCGTTGAGCCCGCCCTTGAGGCCGTCGTCCTCGATCGCCACCCCGGGGAGCAACCGGAGCGAGCCAGGATCCCGGAGGGGCACGAAGAAGGCGTGCACCCCGTGGTTCACGCCCCTGGTCACCAGCTGGGCGAAGACCACGGCCGCCTGCCCGTGGAGCGCCGAGTTGCCGATGTACTCCTTCCACGCGGCCCGCACCGGCGTGTTGATGACGAACTCCCCGGTCCCGACGTCGTACTCCGCCGTCGTGAGCACCCCGGCCACGTTCGAGCCGTGCCCGATCTCCGTCATCGCGAAGCATCCCGGGAGCTCGAGGGTCAGGGCGGCGCGCAGCCACCTGTCGTGGTGTGGCCGGGTTCCGAGCTGGTTGATGGCCGAGGCGAACAGCCCCCATTGGACGCCGGCCTTGATCTGCAGTGACGGGTCCAGCAGGACCAGCTCGTCGAACCCCGCGAGATATCCCCCGGGGTTCTCGGTGCCCCCCACGTACTCCGGGAAGCCCCGCTCAGGCACCCCGTGGTCGCGCAGCGCGGCGAGCTGCGCGAAGACCCGGGCGCGGTGCTCCTCCATCGGGAGCCCCGGGAGCCCGCACATCGCGGGATCCTCGCACAGCGCCCGCACCTGACGCCGGATGTCCCGCCAGGGGCCGTCCAGGAGGTCACCGAGCTCGGCGATGTCGATGCGCTCCCCCTCCCCGAGGCGCTGCTCGACCCCGGGACTCGGGAGCGTTGCGACGTCGATCGCCCCCGGGGAGCCCGGGGTCGTGGCGGACGGTGCCACCGCGGGCCCGGCCAGGTGGAGAACGTCGGTCATGGTGTCACCCTCCTGAACTGGTGGCGTCCGGTTGACGGTTGGCGATGATGAGGGCGTGGGTGCCGTCCCACAGCAGGGTGGCGAGGTCGGCACCGAGGTGTTCGCGCGGCAGCCGCTCCGCGGCCGGGGTGGTGATCCACTGCTCCGCCGCACCCCGGACGAGGCCGACGGTCGCGGCGGCCCACAGGCGCACCCGATCCGGAGCCACCGCATCGGCGGGGAGGAGGCGCGCGAGCAGCCGCGCGACCTGATCCTCGACCTGGGAGACGAAGATGCGCAGGTTGCCCTCGGAGGCCGCCTGCGCGGGCCGGTTGACGAACAGGAAGACGTTCCGGGACTGCGCCACGATCTCGAGGTAGGTGGACACCATCGCCTCGACCGCCCGGCGCGGATCGCGGGAGGACTCGGCGGCGCCGGTGAGGCGGGAACGCGCCCGTCCCAGCACGTACTCGCCGACGGCGACCTGCAGGGCGGTCTTGTCGCGGAAGTAGCGGTAGAGGATCGACTTCGACGTGCCGAGGCTCGTGGCGATCTCTTCCATGGACATGTCCGGGCCGTGCTCGTGCACCGCGTGGCGGACCTGCCGCACCAGCTCCAGCCGCCGCTCGGAACGGTGACCGTTCCACCGGGTGGCGCGCCCATCCACGGCGTTCGAGTTGACGGAATCGCCCTCGTGCCGTGTGATGGAGTACATGAAACCGAGGGTATCAGGTACCCTCAGTACCGCAATCGGGGCCACCCTCCCCGTCAGCCGCAGGAGGACACGTGCCAGAACCCCGCCGCGCCGTCGTCGTCGGCGCCAACCGCATCCCGTTCGCCAAGGTCGGTGGTGCCTACCGGCACGCCTCGAACCGGGACATGCTCACCGCGACCCTCGACGGACTGGCCGCCCGTTTCGGCCTGGCGGGTGAGCGCCTGGACGAGGTCGCCGCCGGCGCGGTCCTGAAGCACCCACGCGACCACAACCTCACCCGCGAAGCCGTCCTGGGCTCCGCCCTCCACCCCACCACCCCGGCCCACGACGTGCAGCGGGCCTGCGCCACCGGCCTCGAAGCCATCATCGGCGTGGCGAACAAGATCGCCCTCCACCAGATCGAGGTGGGGGTGGCGGGCGGAGCGGACTCGGCCTCGGACGCCCCCATCGTGGTGTCAGAGGGGCTGCGGACCGCGCTCCTCAGCCTCAACCGCGCCCGTACCGCGCAGCAGAAGCTCGCCGCGATCGCCCGGATCCGCCCTGGGTACCTGGTACCGGTGGCGCCCGATGTGGCCGAACCCCGCACCGGCCTGTCCATGGGAGAACACCAGGCCCTGACCACCGCGCAGTGGCAGATCAGCCGCGAGGCCCAGGACGACCTCGCCCTCGCCTCGCACCGCAACCTCGCGGCGGCCTACGAACGCGGCTTCTTCGACGACCTCATGACCCCCTACCGCTCCCTGACCCGGGACGAGGCCCTCCGCCCCGACACCTCGCTCGAAAAGCTCGCCGCACTCCCGCCCGTCTTCGGGCGGGATCTCGAGGCGCCCGCGACCATGACCGCCGGGAACTCGACGCCCCTGTCCGACGGCGCCTCCGCCGTCCTCCTCGCCTCGCCGGCATGGGCCGAGCAGCGTGGCCACCGCCCGCTCGCGGCCGTCGTCGACGCCGTCACGACCGCCGTCGACTTCCCCTCGGGTGCCGAGGGGCTGCTGCTCGGCGGGGCGTACGCGATTCCCCGCCTCCTCGACCGCCACGGCCTCACGCTCGACGACCTCGACTTCATCGAGATCCACGAGGCCTTCGCGGCCACCGTCCTGGCCACGCTGGCGGCCCTCGCGGACGGCGACTTCGCCCGGACGCGCCTGGGCCGCACTCAGCCCGTGGGGGAGGTGGACCGCTCCCGGCTCAACGTCACCGGCTCGTCGCTGGCCGCGGGTCACCCGTTCGCGGCCACCGGCGGGCGCATTGTCGGCACGCTCGCGAAGCTGCTCCACGAACGCGGCGCCTCCCACCACCGGGAGGGTCCGGCGCTCGGGCTGATCTCCGTGTGCGCGGCCGGCGGCCAGGCCACTGCCATGATCCTGGAGGCGAGATGAGCGACCCCTACATCGACTTCGTGTCCACCCCCTTCGGACGGACCGTCGCCAGCAGGCTCGGGCTCCCCCGGCCCGTGACGTTGCGCCGCCACACGGGGCCCGACACCCCGCTCGTGACCGGACCGGTCCTCGTCCTCTCGGACGATGCCTCCCGCGCCGACGCGGACGTCCTCGCCGCCGCCCTCCTCCCGTGGGACCTCGACGTCCGGCGGGACCCCCACCTCGCCGAGGGGCAGACGTGGGGTGCCGCCATCCTCGTCCTGACCGGGGTGGCCACCCCCGGTGACCTCGCCCCGGCCGTCCTGACCCTCGGCGGCACGCTCCGGCGGCTCGCGCGCTGTGGCCGGATCGTCACGGTCTCGCGCACGGCCACGCCGGACCTCGACCCCGCCACGGCCGCCGCCCGCCAGGGCGTCGACGGCTTCCTCCGCGCGCTCGCAAAGGAACTGCGCGCCGGCGCCACCGCGAACGGGATCCAGCTCCACGACGACGTCCCCCTCGCCGCGCCCGCCACCCTCGCCGCGGTCCGGTTCCTCCTCTCCGCGAAGTCGGCCTTCGTGGACGGTCAGCTTCTCCGCATCTCCGGCCCCGGCACCGCCAACCCGTCGTGGGAGCGGCCGCTCGAGGGCAGGGTGGCCGTCGTGACCGGCGCGGCCCGCGGCATCGGCGCCGAGATCGTCCGCGTGCTGGCACGCGACGGCGCCCGCGTGGTGGGCGTGGACGTTCCGGCCGCGGGCGACACCCTCGCCGCTGTCATGAACGGCGTCCGGGGCACCGCACTGCAGCTCGACGTGACCGCCCCCGACGCCGCCCGCCGGATCCACGAGCACGCCCTGCAGCGCCACAGCACGCTTGACATCGTGGTCCACAACGCCGGCATCCTGCGGGACAAGCTCCTCGCCAACATGACGGCGGACCGGTGGAACGATCTCATGGCCGTCAACATCGAGGCCCCCCTTCGGATGAACCGGACGTTCGTGGAACTCGGCCGCGCCGGGCTGCTCGGACCGGAGCCGCGCATCCTGGGCCTCGCCTCCACCTCCGGCATCGCCGGGAACCGGGGCCAGACGAACTACGCCGCCGCCAAGGCCGGGATGATCGGCATGACCCGTGCGCTCGCGCCGGCGCTCGCCGCCCTGGGTGGCACCGCGAACGCCGTCGCCCCGGGGTTCATCGAGACCGAGATGACGGCGCGCATCCCGCCGGTGGCCCGGCAGGTGGCGCGGAGGCTGAACTCCCTGCAGCAGGGTGGGCTCCCCGTGGATGTGGCCGAGGCGATCGCCTTCCTCGCCTCCCCCGCCGCCGGCGGGGTGAACGGCGAGGTCCTGCGGGTGTGCGGCCAGAACTGGGTGGGCCAGTGAGCGTGACCCTCCCCGCGGGCCCGCCGGCCGGACACGAGCTCATCGACCTCACGACGCCGCCCCGGCTCGCGGACGCCTATCGCGCGGCACTCCGGGAGGGGGCGGCGTCGGCGATCCGCCGGCCCACGGCGCTGCGGGTGCCTCACCTGGCGGTCGCCCACGGCCCGGTCAGGGCCGACGCGGCCCGCCTCACCGGCTACCAGCATCTCCTCGGCCTGCCCGGCACGGATGAACTCCCGGCGGGCTACGTCCACGTCCTCGGGTTCCCGGTGGCGATGGCACTGATGACCCACCCCGACTTCCCGCTGCCCGTCCTGGGGATGGTGCACATCGCGAACACGGTGGTGCAGCAGCGCCCCGTCCGCTTCCCGGAAGCGCTGCGATTCACCGCATGGGCGGAGGACCTCCGGCCCCACCGCCGCGGCACCCAGATCGACGTGCGGCTCCTCGCCACCGCCGGCGACGACGCCGTGTGGCTCGGCACGTCCACCTACCTCGCCAGGGGCGTGCGACCCCCGGACGCCGCGGAGACGCCGGAATCCGCGGAGATGCCCGCCGCCGACGCCGCGGAGGCGCCGGAGCGGGAGCAGGTGGACCCCGGACCCTCCGGACGGCATGTGTGGCGCCTGCCGGGCGACACCGGACGGCGCTACGCGGCGGTGTCGGGGGACCGCAACCCCATTCACACGTCCCGGATGGGAGCGCGGCTCCTCGGATTTCCGCGCCCGATCGCGCATGGCATGTACACCGCTGCGCGCGCCCTCGCCGAGCTGCCCCGCCAGCCCCGGACCTTCGAGTGGACCGCCGCGTTCGCGAAGCCGGTCCTGCTGCCGGGGACGGTGGTGCTGCGGTTCGCGGCGGTCCCGGGCGGATGGTCCTACGTGGTCCACTCGCGCTCCGGGGCCACCCATCTCACGGGCGATGTTCGCGGGCGGTAAGCCTGACAGCACCGGGCACCGCTGCTACCATTCCGCCGGCCCGGAGAGGGATCGCACGGGTTGTCCACAGGCGCTGTCCACAACCCTGTTCACAGGACCGGAATGGTGCCGATCCACCTGTGGACAGGCTGGGACCACCGCGTCCCCTGCCGGAAAACGTTGCAATTCCGCCAGTTCTGGCGGCATCCCACCGAAGTGCACTCATCGGCCGGATCCGCTTGACAGACCGGCCACGGCGAACTTGTACACATCTGTTCCCAGCGCAAAGCCCGACTGCCGGAAACCTCCAACGGGCTGTGTGCCCGGGGCGATCAGGCGAGCACTCGCCGCAGGATGGAGGTGAAGAACCCGAGGCCATCCGTCCCGGTCCGGGGTCCCAGTGGCCCATCGGGCCCGTACCCGGGTTCAACGGCGTGCTCCGGATGCGGCATGAGGCCGACGACGTTGCCGGCGGGGTTGCAGATCCCGGCGATGGCGCGGGCGGAGCCGTTGGGATTGGGACCCAGGTACCGCAGGACCACGCGACCCTCGGCCTCCAGCTCGTCCAGCGTCCGCTCGTCGGCGATGTAGCCGCCTTCGCCGTTCTTGAGCGGGATGGTGATCTCCTGGCCCGGCTCGTAATCCGCGGTCCACGGGGTCGAGGTGTTCTCGACGCGGAGCCGCTGGTCGCGGCAGATGAAGAGCTGGTGGTCGTTCCGGATCAGGGCGCCGGGCAGCAGGTGCGACTCGCACAGCACCTGGAAGCCGTTGCAGATGCCCAGCACGGGCATTCCGCCCGCGGCGGCGTCCGCCACCCGCTCCATGACCGGGGCGAAGCGGGCGATCGCTCCCGCGCGCAGGTAGTCGCCGTACGAGAAGCCGCCGGGGAGGATGACGGCGTCGACGCCGTGCAGATCAGCATCCGCGTGCCACAGGGCGACCGCCTCACCGCCGGCGAGCCGGACGGCGCGCGCCGCGTCGCGATCGTCCAGCGATCCCGGGAAGGTGACGACGCCGATGCGGGGATCGCTCATTCCGCGCCCACCTCGGCCACGGAGACGACATCCTCGATGATCGGGTTGGAGAGCAACCGCTCGGCCGCCGCCCGCGCCGCCGCGAGGTGGGCCTCGGTGACCGCACCCTCGACCGTGAGCTCGAAGCGCTTGCCCTGCCGGACGGCGGTGAACTGGTCGAAGCCGAGGCGCGGCAGGGCGCCGGCAACCGCCTTGCCCTGCGGGTCCAGCAACTCCGGCTTCGGCATGACCTCGACGACGATCCGTCCCACGGTGACCTCCTCGGCAGTGATGCGACCAGAGTAGTGCGGGGCCCCGGCACGACCCCGTGACATGCCACCATGCGGTCAGGGTTACAGCTCGGGCTCGCTCCCGGTGAGGCGGCGGAACGCCTCGAGGTAGCGGGCGCGGGTCTTCTCCACGATCTCGTCCGGGAGCGGGGGCGGCGGCTCGTCAGCGAACCGGTTCCAGCCCGACTCGGGAGAGAGCAGCCAGTCCCGCACGAACTGCTTGTCGAAGCTGTACTGCGGCCGCCCGGGCTCCCAGTCCGCGGCATCCCAGTACCGGGACGAGTCCGAGGTCAGCACCTCGTCCGCGAGGATGATGTCCCGCGCGAAGGACGACTCGGGGGGCAGCCCGAACTCGAACTTGGTGTCGGCGAGGATGAGGCCCTTGCCGGCCGCGATCGTCCGGGCCCGGGAGTAGAGCGCGAGCGTGGTGGCCCGCAACTGCGACGCGAGAGCGCCCACCTCCGTCTTGAGCTCCGCGAAGCTGATGTTCTGATCGTGGCTCCCCAGTTCGGCCTTGGTCGCCGGGGTGAAGATCGGTTCGGGGAGCTCATCGCCCTCCCGCAGTCCCGCCGGCAGGCGGATCCCGCAGATGCCCCCCGTTGCCCGGTACTCGTTCATCGCCGAACCCGCCAGATACCCGCGCGCCACGCACTCGACGTGGATCATGCTCAGCCGGCGACAGATCATCGCCCGGCCGCGCACCGGCTCGGGCACGTCCAGGCTGACGACGTGGTTCTCCACGATGTCCCCCAGCTGGTCGAACCACCACAGGCTGAGCTGGGAGAGGATCTTGCCCTTGTCGGGGATGCGGGTGGGCAGCACGTGGTCAAAGGCGGAGATCCGGTCGGAGCACACCACGAGAATGACGTCGCCGCTGCCGTGGGCCGACGCGTCCTGGGGCACGTACAGGTCCCGCACCTTCCCTGACGAGACGTGCGCCCAACCGTCGAGATCAAACATTCGCGCTGCTCCTCCTCCGCGGCCATCCTCCCAGATGGCGGTGTCGACGCATCGTCATTCCGGGACGCGGACCTCCTCGACCCGCGCCGCGATGTCCGTGCGGTGGTGGGCGCCCGCCAGGTGGATCCGTGACACGGCGTCGTAGGCACGCGCGCGCGCCTGGGCGACGTCAGCCCCCTCCCCCACCACGCACAGCACGCGCCCTCCGGCGCTCACCAGCTCCCCCGCGTCCGTCAGCGCCGTGCCCGCGTGGATGACGTGAACGCCCTCGACGGCCTCCGCCGCCTCCACGCCGGTGATCGGATCCCCGGAGCGGACCGCGCCGGGATACCCGGCGGCCGCCACCACCACGGTCACGGCGGCGCCGCGGGACCAGCGCATCGCCTCGGCGTCGTGCAGTCTCCCGCGGGCAGCGGCGTCCAGCAGCCCGGCGAGCGGTGTGCGGAGGCGGGGAAGAACCACCTGGGTCTCCGGGTCACCGAACCGCACGTTGAACTCCACCACACGCAGGCCCCGGGACGTCAACGCGAGGCCGCAGTACAGCAGGTGGCGGTGAGGTCCCCGGGCGCCCAGGGCAACGGCGAGTAGGCGCCCATGCCCCCCGTGTTGGGCCCCGCGTCGCCGTCGAGGGCGCGCTTGTAGTCCTGCGCGGGGGCGAGGGGCACGACCTCGGTGCCGTCACAGATGCAGAAGAGCGACACCTCGGGCCCCTCGAGGTACTCCTCGACGACGACGCGCGGCACTCCCGGCCGCGACAGGCACGCGGCGGCGTGGGCGAGGGCGGCGGCGGGATCGGAGGTCACGACCACGCCCTTGCCCGCCGCCAGGCCGTCATCCTTGACCACGTGGGGAGCGCCGAAGGAGTCCATGGCGTCGCGGACCTCGTCGAGGGTGGTGCACACCCGGGCCATGGCGGTGGGAACGCCAGCCGCCGCCATGACCTCCTTGGCGAAGGCCTTCGACCCCTCGAGCCGGGCGGCCGCCGCGGACGGCCCGAACACCGGGATCCCGGCCGCGCGGACGGCGTCCGCGACCCCGGCCACCAGCGGTGCCTCGGGACCCACGACGACGAGGTCGACGGCGCGGGCGACGGCCAGCGTGGCGACGGCGGCAGGGTCGGCGATGTCGACCGCCACGTTGGTGGCGATCGCACCCGTCCCGGGGTTTCCGGGAGCGACGAGGAGCTCGTCGGTGGCGGGGTCGGCGACGAGGGCACGCGCCAGGGCGTGCTCACGGCCTCCCGAGCCGAGCAGCAGGATCTTCACAGGGGCGAGCCTAGCGGGAGCAGCGAATCGGGCCGGTTCGCGTCAGAAGGTGGACAGCGGGTGGGCAGCAGCGTGCCCGGTGCGCGAGCATGCGCACCGGGCACGCAGGTCATCACTCCTGGCTCGCCTGGGCGATCCGCAGACGGAGCGCGAGCAGCTGCTCGTAGAGCTCGGTGGGGACCTTCTCGCCGAACTGCCGGAAGTAGTCCTCCGTGAGGTCGGCCTCCGCAGCCCACGCGGCAGGATCGAGCGCGAAGAGCTTCTCGAACGTGCCCTCCGGCAGGTCGAGACCCTCCAGGTTGAGGTCACCCTTGAGCGGGACACGGCCGGAGATCGCGTCGACGGCGTCGACCTCCCCGTTGACGCGGCGCAAGGCCCACTCGAGGGCACGGGCGTTGTCGCCGAAGCCGGGCCACAGCCAGCGCCCGTCGGCGTCCTTCCGGAACCAGTTGACCTGGAAGATGCGCGGCGCCTTGTCGCCGAGGCGCTCCCCCATCCGGATCCAGTGGGCCCAGTAGTCCGCCATGTTGTAGCCGCAGAAGGGCAGCATCGCGAAGGGGTCACGGCGCAGGGCGCCCACGGCGCCCTCGGCGGCGGCGGTCTGCTCGGAGGACACCGTGGCGCCCACGAACACCCCGTGCTCCCAGCTGTACGACTCGGAGATCAGCGGCACGTTGGACGCGCGCCGCCCGCCGAAGAGGATCACATCGATCGGCACGCCCGCCGGGTCCTCCCAGTCCGGGGAGATCGACGCCGCCTGGTCGGCGCGGACGGTGAACCGGCTGTTGGGGTGCGAGGACGGCACACCCGACGCCGGCGTCCAGTCGTTGCCCCGCCAGTCGATGAGATGGGCCGGCGGCTCCTTCGTCATGCCCTCCCACCAGACGTCGCCGTCGTCGGTGAGCGCCACGTTCGTGAAGATCGTGTCGTGATCGAGGGCCTGGAGCGCGGTGGGGTTCGTCTCCATCGAGGTGCCCGGGGCGACACCGAAGAAGCCCGCCTCGGGGTTGATGGCGTACAGCCGGCCGTCGTCGCCCTGGCGCATCCACGCGATGTCGTCCCCGATGGTCTCGACCTTCCATCCCGGGATCGTGGGCCGCAGCATCGCGAGATTGGTCTTGCCGCAGGCGCTGGGGAACGCGGCGGCGAGGTGGTAGACGCGCCCGTCCGGGCCGGTGATCTTGAGGATCAGCATGTGTTCGGCCAGCCAGCCCTCGTCGCGGGCGAGCACGGAGGCGATGCGCAGGGCGTAGCACTTCTTCCCGAGCAGCGCGTTCCCGCCGTAGCCGGAGCCGTAGGACCAGATCTCGCGGGTCTCGGGGAAGTGGGTGATGTACTTCGTCTCGTTGCACGGCCAGGTCACGTCGGGCCGGGTGGTGCCGTCGGCGTCGACGAGCGGGTACCCCACCGAGTGGACGGCGGGCACCCAGTACTGACCCTCGCCGATGAGCCGCAGCGCCTCGGCGCCCATGCGGGTCATGATCCGCATGTTGAGCACGACGTAGATCGAGTCCGAGATCTCCACGCCCAGGCGCGAGATCCGTCCGCCCAGCGGGCCCATGGAGAACGGGATGACGTACATCGTGCGGCCCCGCATCGAGCCGTCGAAGAGCGGCATGAGGGTGGCCTTCATGGCCGCCGGGTCGGCCCAGTTGTTGGTCGGCCCCGCGTCCTCCTCCTTCTCGGAGCAGATGTAGGTGCGGGACTCCACCCGGGCGACGTCGGCCGGGTCGGAGCGGACCAGGAACGATCCGGGCCGCTTCGCCGGGTTGAGCGGGATGAAGGTACCGGCGGCCACCGCCTCGGCACGCAGCCGGTCACGCTCCTCCTCGGAGCCGTCACACCAGTGGATGGAGTCCGGCTTGGTCAGCGCCGCCACGGTCGTGACCCATTCGACGAGGTCCGGCGGCGCGGCTGCGGGCGCCCCCTGGGCGATCAGGGTGGTGTCAACGGTCATGTCTCTCCTTCACGGGGACCTCGCGAACGACGACGTTCAGCACTGCGTCAGGGTCCAGCGCCTCCATCCTCACCCATGCACGCGGGTGCGGTGCGGACGAAAGACCCACCGGACCACTCTCCACCGCCGCAGTGTGTGCGACACCACACCGGGCGGGTGATCACCGCAGCCGCACGGGTCCCCCCTCGAGCAACGGGACCCGGACGATGGTCTGCTCCCGCTCCGGCCCCACACCCACCGAGGAGATGCGGCAGCCGGACACCGACTCGAGGAACTCCAGGTACCGCCGGGCGTTGCGCGGAAGATCCTCGAAGCGCCGGGCGGAGCTGATGTCCTCCGTCCAGCCGTCGAGGTACTCGTAGACGGGTGTGGCGTGGTGGAAGGAGGTCTGGTCGGCGGGCATCTCCTCGTGCCGGACCCCCTCCACGTCGTAGGCCACACACACCGGGATCCGCTCGAACCCGGTCAGGACGTCGAGCTTCGTGATGACCAGGTCGGTCAGCCCGTTGACCCGCGACGCGTAGCGGGCGACGACGGCGTCGTACCAGCCGCAGCGGCGCGGCCGGCCGGTGGTGGTCCCGTACTCGCCGCCGACCCGGCGGATGCGGTCGCCGTCGTCGTCGAACAGCTCCGTGGGGAACGGCCCCTCGCCGACCCGGGTCACGTACGCCTTGGCGACGCCCACGATGCGGTCCAGCCGCCGTGGCCCGACGCCGGAGCCGGTGCAGGCACCTCCGGCCGTGCAGGACGACGAGGTGACGAACGGGTAGGTCCCGTGGTCGACGTCCAGCATGGTGGCCTGCCCGGCCTCGAACACCACGGTCCGACCCTCGTCGAGGGCGCGGTTGAGCTCCAGGGAGCAGTCGATGACCATCGGGCGGACCCGTTCCGCGTAGGAGAGCAGCTCGGCGGTGACCGCGTCCACGTCCGCCTCCCGGCGGTTGTACACCTTCACCAGGAGGGCGTTCTTCTGCAGCAGGGCGCCCTCCACCTTCTGGCGGAGGATGGAGGCGTCGAAGAGGTCCTGGACGCGGATGCCGACACGGTTCATCTTGTCCGCGTAGGTGGGACCGATCCCCCGGCCGGTGGTCCCGATCTGCCGCTTCCCCAGGAATCGCTCGACCACGCGGTCCATGGTGCGGTTGTACGAGGGGATGAGGTGGGCGTTCGCCGAGATCCGCAGCCGCGAGCAGTCCACCCCGCGGGCCTCGAGGTTGTCGATCTCGTGGAACAGCACCTCGAGATCCACCACCACGCCGTTGCCGATGATCGGGATGACGCCCGGCGTGAGAATGCCGGAGGGCAGCAGGTGGAGGGCGTACTTCTCGCTGCCCACCACGACCGTGTGTCCCGCGTTGTTGCCGCCGTTGAACTTCACGACGTAGTCGGTCGATGCGCCGAGCTGGTCCGTTGCTTTCCCCTTGCCCTCGTCGCCCCACTGGGCGCCGAGCACCACGATGGCAGGCATGTGTGCCCCCTTACGATCCGGTCGGTCCTCGCGAGC
>JALHDK010000007.1:27154-29221 GCA_022838965.1 Actinomycetales bacterium
TTTTTCACCCGCTGTCGCAGGTGCGGAACTGGCCGCGCGTGATCGCGCATCGGGGCATGTCGTCCCTCGCGCCCGAGAACACCCTCGCGGCCTTCCGCCTGTGCGCCGACCACGGCGTGCGCTGGTTCGAGTTCGACTGTGACGTGCTCGCGGACGGGACCGTCGTCGTCATCCACGACGCCACGCTGGAACGCACCACCACCGGGCGAGGGCGCGTGCGCGAGCTCATGGCGGCGGACCTCGCCGGGATCGACGCCGGCTCATGGTTCGACCCGCGGTACGCCGGCGAGCCGGTCCCCACGCTGCGGCAGGTCGTGGACCTCATGAACGAGACCGGGCTGAACGCCAACCTCGAGCTCAAGCACACCCGCGGGGAGCCGGCCGCGCCGCTCCTCGAGGGGGTAGCCCGGGAGCTGGAACGCCTGGACCCGGCGCGGGACCTGCTGGTGTCCAGCTTCAACCCGCGGCTCCTCGCGGGCTTCCGGAAGCGTGCCCCGCAGTGGCCGGTGGCCTGCCTGTTCGAGCACCACCGCTTCGCGGGGGTGTGGCGCCCGGTCGCGGGCCTGCTCCACGCCGTCGCCATCCACCCGGGTGACGAGGGACTGGAGGCCGGCCACGTGCGCCGGTTCGTCGATGCCGGCCTGGCCGTCAACGTCTGGACCGTGAACTCGGTCGAGCGGGCCGCCCAGCTCTTCGAGTGGGGCGTGGACGGGGTCTTCACGGACAGGGCACAGGACTTCCCGCCCGAGTGGTACAGCGTGGGGCGGCGTCACTGAGCGTTCTTCTTCTTGGGACGCTTTATTGACGATAGATAAATCATTATAAAGCTGATAAGGTCGGGGCATGGATCCCGTGAGGAACCCCTACACTCCGAACGCGGGGGCAACGCCCCAGGCGGTTGTGGGGCGCGATGACCAACTCACGTCGTTCGATCTCTTGCTTCGGCGGCTCAAACTGGGCCGAACGGAGCAGTCCATGATCATCACCGGCCTCCGCGGCGTCGGAAAGACCGTTCTTCTCGGCCAGTTCCGTTCCAAGGCGCTGGCGGGCGACTGGGTCGTCGTGGAGGTCGAGGTCAGCAAGCATGACGATCAGCGGTTCCGTGTCGATGTGGCGGCGAGGCTGCGCACCGCTCTGTTGGAGCTCTCCCCCAAAGCAAAGTGGAACCAGCGGTTCCAGCATGCACTCGCAGTGCTCAAGTCGTTCACCCTCTCGGTCGACCAAACGGGCTCGCTGACCCTCGGTATGTCCACCGCTCCGGCGGAGGGCTTCGCCGACCACGGGGACCTGACACTCGACCTGACCGACCTGCTCGTGGCGGTCGGCGAGGCAGCACAGTCGGTCGACCGCGGAGTGGTGCTGCTGTTCGATGAGATCCAGTTTCTCGACAAGGGCCAGTTGGAGGCCCTGATCGCCGCGCTGCACAAGCTGGTCCAGCGAGAGTTGCCGGTCACCCTTGTAGGAGCCGGACTCCCCCAGATCGCCGAGTTGGCGGGTGACGCAAAGTCGTACGCCGAGCGCCTCTTCAAGTTTCCCGAGATCGGGAAGTTGTCGGACGCGGACGCCCGACGTGCCCTGTCGGAACCCGCGCAGCAGGAGGGTGTGACCTTCATGGCCGACGCGCTCGATCTGGCCGTGGACGTGACCGGGGGTTACCCCTACTTCATCCACGAATCCAAGCTCGACGCGTCGTTCTTCCGGGTGCGTCTTGATCGTGCCACCGAGTTGCAGCGTGCCTACCTGAGAGCCATGGCGAGTCTGGGACCGCACCCCCAGAAGGCCGCCGACGTCGCAGCGGTCCTCCATCGCCAGTCGACACAGCTCGGCCCGACCCGTGCAGAACTGATCAACATGGGTCTGCTCTACACACCTGAACATGGATACGCGGCTTTTACCGTCCCCCACTTCGACCAGTTCATGCTGCGCGCCATGCCCGAGCTGACCATTCCGGAGGGTCGGGCGCGACGGTCGCGGGGCCCTCGACCCTGACGGCCCGTGAGACGGGTGTGGCCCCCGCGCCGCGAAGGGCGGGGGCCACAAACGGGTGACTGACGCTCAGGACATCTT
>JALHDK010000007.1:29241-30011 GCA_022838965.1 Actinomycetales bacterium
GCCGAGCCGAGCTGCTGGGCGGCCTCGACCACCCGCGCGGCCATTCCGGCCTCGGCGGCCTTGCCCCAGACGCGCGGGTCGTACATCTTCTTGTTGCCGACGTCGCCGTCCACCTTGAGGACGCCGTCGTAGTTGCGGAAGAAGTGGTCCACGACAGGGCGGGTGAACGCGTACTGGGTGTCGGTGTCGATGTTCATCTTGATGACGCCGTGGGACACAGCGGTGGCGATCTCCTCGGCGGTGGAGCCCGATCCGCCGTGGAACACCAGGTAGAAGGGGTGGTCCACGCCGTACTTCTCGCCCACCACACGCTGGATCTCACCGAGGAGCTCGGGACGCAGCTTGACGGCCCCGGGCTTGTACACGCCGTGCACGTTGCCGAAGGTCAGGGCCGTGAGGTACAGCCCCTTCTCGCCCAGACCGAGGGCCTCGACCGTGGCGATGCCGTCCTCGGGGGTGGTGTAAAGCTGCTCGTTGATCTCCGCGGCGTGGCCGTCCTCCTCGCCGCCCACCACACCGATCTCCACCTCGAGGATCGTGTGCGCCGCCTGCGAGAGCTCGAGCATCTCCTGGGAGATGGCGAGGTTCTCGGCGAGGGGGACGTTGGAACCGTCGTACATGTGCGACTGGAAGAAGGGCAGCCGGCCGGCCCTGACCTCCGCCGCCTCGAGGGCGAGGAGCGGGCGGACCCAGCTGTCAAGGTTCTGCTTGGTGCAGTGGTCGGTGTGCAGGGCGACCGTGATCGGGTAGTTCTTCGCCACCTCGCGGGC
>JALHDK010000205.1 GCA_022838965.1 Actinomycetales bacterium
CGCAGTACCGCCGTCACCCGAACGGGCTGTACAACGTGGGCGTCTGCGTCAACCCGCTGTGCGGTGTCATGGGTGGCGAGATCATCTGGGACGCCGTCTCCGGGCACCTCGGAATCGGCCACGACGAGACCACCGAGGACGGCCTCATCACGCTCGAACGGCTCGAGTGCAACGCGGCGTGCGACTACGCCCCGGTCGTGATGGTCAACTGGGAGTTCTTCGACCAGCAGACCCCGGCGTCCACGATCGCACTGGTCGAGGACATCCGGGCCGGCGTCGACATCCACCCGACGCGCGGCGCCCACAAGGTCCACACGTTCCGGGAGATCTCCCGGGTGCTCGCCGGCTTCGAGGACGGCCACGCGGACGAGGGCCCGTCCGCCGGTGACCGCTCGCTCCTGGGGCAGCGGATCGCGGACGAGAACGGGTGGAGGGCACCAGGCCCGGAGGAGGTGCCGCCGTCGCCGGCGAGCACGGTGCCGCCGGGGGCACCGCGGGTGGGCGGCCGGCACTCCAGTGCCGAACGGCCGGTTGCCACTCCTGCCGACGTGAAGCCCGGGACGGTCGAGAAGACGGGCGCCCCTGACGCGGCGATGAAGGAGGCCACGGAATGAGCTTCACCGACCCCGGCACCCTCACTCCCGTCCTGACGCGCCTGTGGGGCGTCGACCGGTCATGGACCCTTCCCGTGTACCGCGACCACGGTGGCTACCGGGCGTGGGAGAAGGCGCAGACCATGGCCCCGGCGGACATCGTGACGATGGTGAAGGACTCCGGGATCCGTGGCCGCGGCGGCGCGGGGTTCCCGGCCGGACTCAAGTGGTCCTTCCTGCCCAAACCGGACGGCGGTCCCACCTTCCTCGTGGTGAACGCGGATGAGTCGGAGCCGGGGACCTGCAAGGACATCCCGCTCCTCATGGCGAACCCGCACGTGCTCATCGAGGGCATGGCCATCACGTCGTACGCCATCCGCTGCAACCATGCCTTCATCTACCTGCGGGGCGAGGTCGTCCACGTCTACCGCCGCCTGCTGGCGGCGGTCCGGGAAGCCCGGGAGGCGGGACTCATCGGCACCGGCCTGGGACCGGACGGCACCTACACCCTCGAGATCACCGTCCACGCGGGCGCCGGCGCCTACATCTGCGGCGAAGAGACGGCCTGAAGCCGCCGTTCCCCGCGGTGGCGGGACTGTACTCCCGCCCCACGGTGGTGAACAACGTGGAGTCCATCGCCTCCGTGCCGGGCATCATCGCCCACGGCCCCGACTGGTTCCGTGCCATGGGCACGGAGAAGTCCACCGGCCACGGCATCTTCTCGGTCTCCGGGCACGTCACCAACCCCGGCCAGTTCGAGGCCCCGCTCGGGATCACCATGCGGCGGCTCATCGAGCTGGCCGGAGGCATGCGGGACGGGCGTCGCCTGAAGTTCTGGACGCCCGGCGGCTCCTCCACCCCCATCTTCACCGAGAAGGAACTCGACGTCCCGCTCGACTTCGATTCCGTCGGGGCCGCGGGATCCATGCTCGGCACCCGCGCGCTGCAGGTGTTCGACGACACCACGTCGGTGGTCCGCGTCGTGCGGGGGTGGACGGACTTCTACCAGCACGAATCCTGCGGGAAGTGCACGCCGTGTCGTGAGGGCACGTTCTGGATGCGGCAGATCATGCACCGGCTCGAGGCCGGGAAGGGTCGGCCGGGGGACGTGGACCTCCTGCTCGACATCGCGGGAAACATCCTGGGACGGTCGTTCTGCGCCCTCGGAGACGCCGCGGCCACCCCGATCCAGAGCGGCATCCGCCTGTTCCGGGAGGAGTTCGAGGCGGGGTACACCACGCCCGCCCGTGAGCTGTTCCCCTACGAGGCCTCCGCCACCTTCAGTGAGGCAGGTGTCAGATGACAGCCGTCCGCCCCGGAGCCGAGGCGACCGAGCTCGTGACCGTCACCATCGACGGCGTCGAGGTGCGCGTTCCGAAGGGAACGCTCATCATCCGCGCAGCCGAGAGTGCGGGCATCGAGATCCCGCGATTCTGTGACCACCCGCTGCTCAAGCCCGCGGGGGCGTGCCGGCAGTGCCTCGTCGACGTCGCCCTGCCGGACCGCGAGGGCAATGTCCGGCCCATGCCGAAGCCCCAGGCCTCCTGTGCCATGGAGGTCAGCCAGGGCATGGTGGTCAACACCCAGCACACCTCCGCGGTGGCGGACCAGGCCCAGCACGGCATCATGGAGTTCCTCCTGATCAACCATCCCCTGGACTGCCCGGTCTGTGACAAGGGCGGCGAGTGCCCGCTGCAGAACCAGGCCATGGCACACGGTCGCGCCACCAGCCGGTTCACCGACGTCAAGCGCACCTTCCCCAAGCCGATCAAGATCTCTACGCAGGTCCTGCTGGACCGTGACAGGTGCATCCTGTGCCAGCGTTGCACCCGGTTCTCCGCGGAGATCGCGGGCGACGCCTTCATCGCGCTGCAGGGACGGGGCGGCGGGACCCCGGGCCAGGAGGTGCACGGCCTGCACGGCTCGCAGATCGGCCGGTTCGATGAGCACGTCCTCGACTTCTCGGACACCGGCGAGGAGGAGCCGGTCGTTCTCGCCGCTGACGTCGCGGGTCCCGGCGGGCGCGCCGGGATCGCCGGGGCGATGGCGGTGGGCCCGGTCGGCTACGCCGAGCTGGACGAGTCCGGACGGCCGTTCGCGTCCTACTTCTCCGGCAACACGATCCAGATCTGCCCGGTCGGCGCGCTCACGTCCGCACGCTACCGGTTCCGCGCGCGGCCGTTCGACCTCGTCACCGTCCCGTCCATCGCGGAACACGACTCCTCGGGTGCCGCGATCCGCGTGGACATGCGGCGCGGCGTGGTCACCCGCCGGCTCGCGGGCAACGACCCCCTCGTCAACGAGGAGTGGATCACCGACAAGGACCGCTTCGCCTTCGCCTGGCAGGACGCCCCGGATCGGCTCACGGTGCCGCTCGTCCGTGACGAGGACACGGGCGCGCTGGTGGCCACGTCGTGGTCCGAGGCCCTCGACATCGCGGCCCGCGGCCTCGAGCGGGCACGGGCCGGGGGCGGTGTGGCGGCGCTGCCCGGTGGCCGCCTCACGCTGGAGGACGCCTACGCCTGGTCGACGTTCACGCGACTGGTGCTCGGCACGAACGACGTCGACCATCGCGCGCGGCTCTCCTCCGCCGAGGAGGCGGCGTTCCTGGCGGCGCACGTCGCCGGGGCGGGGCTGGGTGTGACGTTCGCGGACCTCGAGTACGCCCCGCAGGTCCTGCTCGTCGACCTCGAACCGGAGGAGGAGGCCGGGAACGTCTTCCTGCGCCTGCGCAAGGGCGTGATCGCGGGTCGGGTCCGGGTCGCTACCGTCGCGCCCTTCGAGACGCGGGGTTCGGCGAAGCTGGCGGCCCGCGTGCTCGCCGCAGCGCCCGGGACCCAGCCGGAGGTCCTCGCCGCCGTCGCCGCCGGCGGTGACTTCGCGGACATCACCGACGGGCTCCGGCAGCCCGGCTCGCTCATCCTGGTGGGCGAGAGGGCGGCCGCCACCCGCGGAACGCTCACCGCCGCGGTCCGGCTCGCGGAGGCCACGGGGGCGCGGCTCGCGTGGATCCCCCGCCGGGCCGGCGAACGCGCGGCCCTCGCCGCGGGTCTCCTGCCCAACCTCCTCCCCGGTGGCCGTCCCGTCGACGACGCCGCCGCGCGCGTCGACGCCGGCGCGGTGTGGGGAGGCGCGACGGTGCCGGCCGCGGAGGGTCGCGACCTGCCCGCCATTCTCGCGGCCCTCGCGTCCGGCGAGCTGGCCGGCGTCGTCGTCGGCGGCGTGGAGCTCCGCGACCTGCCGGATCCCCGGCTGGCCCGGACCGCCCTGGGGAAGGCGTTCGTGGTGCAGCTCGAGGTGCGCCGCTCCGAGGTGACCGACTACGCCGACGTCGTGTTCCCCGTGGCGCCGCCTGTGGAGAAGCCAGGGACCTTCGTGAACTGGGAGGGCCGCCTCCGGCCGTTCCCACAGGTCCGGGCGTCGGCCGCGCAGAGCGACCGCCGGGTGCTGCACAACCTCGCGGCCGAGATGGGTGTCGATCTCCGGCTGCGCTCCCTGCGCGACGCGCTGGAGCAGCTGCGCGAGTTCGACCACTGGGAGGGTGCGCGGTCCCCGTTCACGGGCGTCGCGCCGGCGGACGTGCCGGCGGTCTCCGGCGCGGACGCGGTGCTCGCCACCTTCAAGCTGATGCTGGACTCCGGACGGCTCCAGGACGGGGAGCCGCACCTCGCGGGCACCGCGCCGCGGCCGGTCGCCCGGATCAGCCCCGAGTTCGCCGGGCGGCTGGGCGTGCGTGCCGAGGACCTGATCACGGTGGCGGGGCCCGCGGGCTCCATCACGCTTCCCGTCCTTCCCACCGCCATGCCGGACCGCGTCGTCTGGCTGCCGCAGAACTCGCCCGGATCCTCGGTCCACGACCAGCTCGGCGCCCACGCCGGCGCCATCGTCTCACTGTCCAGGGAGGTGGCGCAGTGATCCCGCTCAATGCCCTGCCATCGGCGGACTTCTCCGAGGACACCTGGTGGATCTGGCTGATCAAGGCGGTCTTCATCCTGGTGTTCCTGCTGGTCGGCGTCCTCATGGCGCTCTGGGTGGAACGCCGCGTCCTCGGGCGGATGCAGACGCGTCCGGGACCGAACGTGCACGGTCCCGGGTGCGGACAAGGTCATCTACCTCCTCGCCCCCTGCATCGCCGCCTTCTCCTCCTTCATGGTCTACGCGGTGCTGCCCTTCGGGCCGAACGTGAACATGTTCGGGATCAACACCCCACTCCAGCTCACGGACATGCCGGTGGCGGTGCTCTACATCCTCGCGGTCACCTCGTTCGGCATCTACGGCATCGTCCTGGGCGGATGGGCGTCGAACTCCACGTACCCGCTTCTCGGCTCGGTGCGTTCCTCCGCCCAGATGATCTCCTACGAGCTCTCGATGGGGCTCTCGCTCGTCTCGGTGTTCATCGTGGCGGGCTCGATGTCCACCTCCCAGATCGTGGACTCGCAGACCCAGCTGTGGTGGTTCATCTCGCTGCTGCCCGCCTTCGTCATCTACGTCATCTCCATGGTGGGCGAGGTCAACCGGCTGCCCTTCGACCTTCCCGAAGCGGAAGGGGAGCTGGTCGCCGGCCACATGGTCGAGTACTCGTCCATGAAGTTCGCCTGGTTCTTCCTCGCCGAGTACATCAACATGTTCAACGTCTCCGGCGTGGCCGTGACGCTCTTCTTCGGCGGGTGGCGTGCCCCGTGGCCCATCTCCGCCATCGGGGACGGCATGTTCAACGAGGGCTGGTGGCCCATGCTGTGGTTCACCATCAAGGTCTGGATGTTCATGTTCCTCATGATCTGGACCCGGGGCACCCTGCTCCGGTTCCGGTACGACCAGTTCATGAAGCTCGGCTGGAAGGTGCTGATCCCGGTTGCCCTCGCCTGGGTGGTGATGGTCGCGGTGGTCCAGGGTGTGCGGCAGTTCACCGGCATGGACCTCCAGACCATGCTGTTCTGGATCGCCGGGGTGTTCCTCGTGATCCTCGTCCTGTTGCTGGTGTGGCCCAGCCCGAAGAAGCCGGTGGAGGAGCCCGAGGCCGCCGAGCCCTTCGACCCCTTCGCCGCCGGGTACCCCGTCCCTCCCCTGCCCGGGCAGGAACTCCCGCCGTCGCCGCGCCGCCGGCGCCGGGAGGCCGCGATGGCCCTCAACGTCCAGGAGGCGACCGATGAGTGACAAGTCCCTCGGGAAGCCGCGGAAGGGGGAGGTGGACGCGCAGCGGCCGACCACCTTCGCCCCCGACGAGAAGGGCCCCATCGGCCGATTCTTCGCACCGGTCGCCGGCTACGGGGTCACCTTCTCCTCGATGTTCCGTCCCACGGTCACCGAGCAGTACCCGTTCGAGAAGGTCCCGACGCAGCCGCGCTACCACGGCCGCCACCAGCTGAACCGGTATCCCGACGGCCTCGAGAAGTGCATCGGCTGCGAGCTGTGCGCGTGGGCGTGCCCGGCGGACGCGATCCTGGTGGAGGCCGGCAACAACACCCCCGACGCG
>JALHDK010000206.1 GCA_022838965.1 Actinomycetales bacterium
CCGGTGGCGAGGCCGAGAAGTACTTCCGCGACCTCGGCGTCCTGGCCTACCTGCAGGCCACCGGCCGCGATGCGTTCCCCGCCGAGCACGACCGCATCATGGCCACTCTCCGTGACCTCGAGACCCGCGGCCAGATCCCCTCGATGGCGCTGAAGACGACGCCGCCGGTCGCCCCGCCGCCCCCCGGCCAGGCGTGGGGTGGCGCGACTCCGCCGCCGCCTCCCGGGTACGCCCCGCCGCCTCCTCCCCCCGCCGCGCCCGGGTACGCCCCGCCGCCGGCACCGGCTGCGACGCCTGCGGCCGACCTCCCGCCGTCGCCCCCCGCGCTTGCACCTGAGCCGCCGGCCGCCCCGCCCCGGCCGTCCTGGATGGACCAGTAAGGAACCCGGCTGACGGTCTGGGGGCGGGGAATCGGTCGGTTGGAGACCTCGGTGGAGCGAGGGGGCGGCGTGGGGGCGGTCAGGCGCTCGCGGGCTGGCGTCGTCGGGCGAGCAGCACCACCGCGCCGGCCGCCACGAACACGGCGAGGGACGCGATGACCACCCCGATGACGGCCGGATACCGTGCCGCGAAGCCGTCGGCGGAGAGGTGCTTGACGAGAATGCCCACGTAGGCCCAGACAAGCACGAGCCCGTACGCGAGGTCCGCGTGTCGGAGGATCACGGCGGTCCCGATGGCCGCGGCCACGGCGATGATGACCACCGCCCACACCTGCTCCGCGAGACCGAAACCGCGCCACTCCTGCTGGACCGCGAGGACGGTGACGTTGGCGACCGTCGCCACCGTGATCCACCCGAAGTACACGGAGAACGGCAGGCGCACGAACCAGCGCTCCGCGCGGGAGAGGCGGGCCGCCGCCAGGTCGCGGGCGATGGTGATGAGACACCCCAGCAACACCAGCATGAACAGGGTGGAGAGCGCGATCAGGTCCCAGTGCCAGGCGAAGATCCACGCGACGTTCGCCAGCGACGTGGCCGTGAACAGCACCCCCACGCGGTCCAGCAGGGAGGCGTCGGCGGCCGCCGCACCCCGGAACAGGCCCCACTGGTAGAGGACGTGGGCGCCGAGCATCACGTAGATGACACCCCAGATGGCGAACGTCAGACCCGCGGGAGCGAACAGGTTGCCGTAGGAGTCCGAGACCTCGCCGGTGCCGACGCCATTGAGCGGCAGCGCGTTCGCCAGCCCGTTGACGGCGAGCATCAGCAGGTAGGTGACTGTCAGAAGGACCCGCACGGACAGGCGTGCCACGGGTGTGGGTGTGCGCGTGGACTGCATGGACTCACTGTGCCACGGCCACGCCCGCGGTGGACTCGCGGCCGGCCGGCGTGCGAGCTGCCGTGTCCCCCGTACCATGGGGCATGGCCGACGCTCTTGTCAGCGCGCGCACCGTCGCACGTCTCGCAACGTCCCCCGAGCCCGCCGCGCGCTGGGTGGCGCTGGCCATCCTCGCGGCCCCCGCTGCGGGCGCCTCCGTCCCGTTCCCGGCTCCTCCCGCCGACGACGTCGCCCGCGCCCATGCCGACGTGATGGCCGACCCCCTCACCGCCGACATCCTCGCGCGACTCTCCTCGTGGGAGTCGCCCGCCCCGATCTCCGGCCACGACAGGCCGGAGTTCGCCCCCAACCTTCTCGGCCTCCTCGCCGACATGGGGGTCACCGCCGCCGACGACTCCCGTATCGCCGCTACTCACGCGGCCATGCTCGCCCACCAGGCGGATGACGGCCGTTTCCTCGCCGCAACGCCCCACCGCGGCAAGCCCGCCGGGGTGTGGGCGGCACTGCCCTGCGATGCGCATGCGATCCTCGAGACCCTCGCCCGCGCCGGCCACACCGACGACCCGCGCGTCGTGCGGGCCTTCGACCACCTGACCGGCACCATCACCCCGACGACACTCGGCCCGGCGTGGCGCTGCGTCCCGGACCCGCTGCTGCCGTTCCGGGGGCCGGGACGGGTCGCGGACCCCTGCCCCCAAGTGACGCTCGAGGGCCTGCGGACCTACTCGTACCTGCCGCCGGAGAGGCGGCCCGCCGTCGTCGACGACGTCGCGCGCACCTCCCTCAACCTCTGGCGGCAGCGCGCCACGGCGAAGCCGTACATGTTCGGGCACGGACGCCAGTTCAAGCGCGGCAAGTGGCCCGCCACCTGGTACTCGGCGTTCGCGGTCGTGGACACGCTCGGCCGGTTCCCGCACGTGTGGTCGGGCTCCGCCGCCCAGCCGGAGGACCGCCGTGCGATGGCGGAACTCGCCGCCTGCCTCATCGCCTACACGATGGACGACGACGGCCGGGTGGTGCCATCGTCGACGTACCGGGGGTGGGAGGCGCACTCCTTCGGACAGAAGAAGGTCCCGTCAGACTTCGCCACCGCGCGGATCGCCGTGGCGCTGGCCCGGCTCGAGCCGATCGCGGCGGAGGTGCGCGCCGTCGACGTCGCGGCGCTCGGCAGCTCGAAGGGAGGGTCGGGGACGCCGCTCCCGCCCTGAGGATGGGAGGTGATGTTCCGACGCGCCGGTGAACGTGGTCGACGTCGTCGCTCCCGTCGCCGGGACCGCTGTCCCCATGTCCCAGGTCAACGACAGGGTCGTCGCCTCCGGCGCGATGGGCAGTGGGCTCGGTATCGTGCCGACCGACGGTCAGGTGCACGCCCCGGTCTCCGGGACGATCGTCGTGGGTGCGGCAGGGCGATCTCCTCGCCACCGTTGACCTCGCCGCCATCGAGGCGGAGGGCTACGATCCCACGACAGTGGTCGTGATCACCAACACACAGAAACTCACCGAGGTGTCGCCGGTCGCCGCCGGCCCCCTGGCCCTCGGGGACACCGCCATCACCGTCACCCTCTGAACACAGCCCCGAACACGACAGACTAGGACCATGAGCACCATGAGCACCATGAGCGACACCACATTCCCGCAGGGCTTCCTCTGGGGCGGCGCGACCGCCGCCAACCAGATCGAGGGCGCCTACGCCGAGGGCGGCAAGGGACTGTCCATCCAGGACGTCATGCCCCGGGGCATCACCGGTCCGCGCACCGAGCGCCCCACCCCCGACAACCTGAAGCTCGAGGCCATCGACTTCTACCACCGCTACGCCGAGGACATCGCGCTCTTCGCCGAGATGGGGTTCACGGTCTTCCGGTTCTCGATCGCCTGGAGCCGCATCTTCCCGAACGGGGACGACGCCGAACCCAACGAGGAGGGCCTCGCCTTCTACGACCGGGTGCTGGACGAGCTCGAGAAGCACGGCATCGAACCCCTGGTCACCATCTCCCACTACGAGACACCGCTGCACCTCACCGAGAAGTACAACGGCTGGATCAGCCGTGATCTCATCGGATTCTTCGAGCGCTACGTCCGGGTGCTCTTCGAGCGCTATGGCGCCCGCGTGAAGTACTGGCTGACCTTCAACGAGATCAACTCGGTCCTCCACGCCCCCCTCATGAGCGGCGGCATCAACACCCCGCTCTCCGAGCTGAAGAAGTCGGACCTCTACCAGGCCGTGCACCACGAGCTCGTGG
>JALHDK010000207.1 GCA_022838965.1 Actinomycetales bacterium
TTGAGCAGGGCCGAGATGACGAGCCCGTCATGCCCCTCGGTCGCCTTCACCCGCGGGAGCTGGAGGGAGGTGCCGTCAATCTCCAGGGTTGCCGGGGCGGGTTCGGTCATGGATGCCTCCTGGGAGTGCGGGGCGTGCGTCGCATCACAGCCTAGGACATGGTGCCGTGGTCCGCGGGGTGGTGCCCGTCCGCCCAGGGGAGGGGATGCGACAGCCGCGACGCCGCAGCGGCGATCCTCTCGTCCGTCGCGCTGAGCGCCAGGCGCACCCAGCCCTCCCCTGCGGCGCCGTAGAACGTGCCGGGCGCGACGAGGATGCCGCGGGCGGCGAGGGCCGCCACGATGCCGCGCGACGAGGCGTCGGCACGTGCCCAAAGGTACAGCCCGGCCACCGAGTCCGGGTCGAGAGTGAAGCCGGCGCGGCGCAACGCTCCGGCCAGTACCTCCCGCCGGGCGCGATAGCGTTCGCGCTGCCGGGCGACGTGCTCGTCGTCGTCGAGTGTCGCGGCCATGGCGGCCTGGATGGGGGCCGGCATCATCATGCCCGCGTGCTTCCTGATCTCGCGGATCCCGGCCACGAGGCGGGCGTCCCCCGCCAGCATCGCCGCCCGGTAGCCGGCCAGGTTGGACTGTTTGGACAGCGAGTGGGCCACCAGCAGGCCGCGATGGTCCCCGTCGCACACCTCATCGGCGAGGAGGCTCGGCACGCCGCGGCTCGCCCAGGGTTCCTCCCACGCCAGTTCGGCGTAGCACTCGTCGCTGGCCACGACGACGTCCCGTTCCCGGGCCCACGCCACCACCCGGCGGAGGTCGTCGACCCCCATCACGTGTCCGTGCGGGTTTCCGGGGGAGTTCAGCCACACGAGGCGCGTCTCGTCCGGCCAGCTCGCCGGCCCCCCGTCGGACGGGTGGGGCACGGCAGCGGCGAGGCGCGCGCCGACGTCGTACGTCGGATAGGCGGTCGCGGGGTGGACGACGACGTCCCCCTCCCCGAGCCCGAGCAGGGAGGGCAGGTGGGCGACAAGCTCCTTCGACCCGATGGTGGGGAGCACCTCGTCAGGGGAGAGCCGCGCGCCGCGCCGCCGCGCGAACCAGCGGACGATCGCGTCCCGCAGTTCCGGAGTGCCGATGGTCGGCGGGTAACCGGGCCGGTTGGTCGCCGCCGCGAGCGCCGCCTGGGCGACCACGGGGGTGGGATCCACCGGCGTCCCCACGGACAGGTCGACGATCCCGTCGGGATGGGACTCGGCGACGGCTCGCGCCTCGGCCAGACTGTCCCAGGGGAAGTCAGGCAGGGCGGCGCCCCGGAAGCCCACGGATCAGTGGCCCTGGGGCGGCAGGGCGGCGACGATCGGGTGGTCGATGTCGAGCGGGCCCACCTTCGCCGCGCCCCCCGGCGAGCCCAGGTCAGCGAAGAACTCCACGTTCACCGCGTAGTACTGGCTCCACTGCTGCGGCAGGTCCTCCTCGTAGAAGATCGCTTCCACGGGGCAGACCGGCTCGCAGGCGCCGCAGTCCACGCACTCATCCGGGTGGATGTAGAGGGAGCGCTTGCCCTCGTAGATGCAGTCCACCGGGCATTCGTCCACGCAGGCCTTGTCCTTGACGTCCACACAGGGCTGGGCGATGACGTAGGTCACGGGAGCTCCTCTCGTCGGTCGTAGCGCGATCATTCTCGCACCTCATCAGCGAGAATGGGATGGTGTCCGCCCCCGCGCCGCGTCCCGCGCCCTGGATGTCCTGGCAGGTCGGAGAGCGGGTCGTGGTCCGCTACCAGGACGACGACGGCAGGCCCACCGAGGCGCTGGGGCACCTCACCGAGGTCGCCGCGGACCACGTGTGCGTGGCCACGGCGCGCGGCGTGGCGTACGTGCCGGCGAGCCGGATGATCGTGGGGAAGCGGGTGCCCCCTCCCCCACGCACCGTCCGGTGACTGTTAGGGCGCCGTCCCGCACACCACGCGGTTCCACGGCTGATAGGTCCACGTCCAGCTCTCGGTGTCGTGGAGCGCTCCGTCCAGGTAGCGCCACCGCGTCACCCGCACCGTGAAGCCCGGCTGGCCGCCGCTCTCCGGCACACAGTCCGGGTTGCTGTTGTACACCGTCTGGGGCTGGGTGATGTTGTAGCGGGCGGAGGTCTCGGTGCGCACCTCGAAGTACGGGCTGGACCAGAATCGCACCCAGACCCTGCCCTCGGCGACCCACGCCTGCACGAGCACCCCGTAGGGCGTCGAGTTGCGGAACTTCATGTCCACGGACGGCGCCCACATCGTGGCCTCGCGACCCTCGGGGTAGCGCGAGAACCATCGCGAGTGCGGCTTGTGCTCCACCAGGTCCATGCCCGCGAAGTACGCGGCGTTGAAGGTGGTGGTCGACAGTTGCGACAGCCCGCCGCCGAGTGCCGTCGTCGCGAACCCGTCCTCGACGACGCCGGACGAGACGAAGCCGCGCGACTCGGTGATCGGACCGAGGGCCTTGATGAGCGAGAACGTCTCCCCCGGCTTCACCAGCGTGTTGTTCACGATGCGCGTGCCGGTGATGAGGTTCTGGGTGCGGACGTTGTCCGCGGTCAGCGGGGTGGAGAACTCGGAGACCGGTTCCCGCACTCCCAGCGCCTCGGCGTCCGCGGTGGTGAACTCGGGCTCGGCCTCCGTGAGGCTCACGGTGGCCGAGCGGGTGGTGGAGCTCAGGGCCGCCTCCGTGAGGGCCGTGGCGAGCGTGTCGGGGTCGAGTGCCATGCCGGTTCGGGAGGGGATGATCGTGGGTTGACCGCCGTCGAGGACGATACGGGCATCGGCGCTGTCGTTGGCGAGCGTGGGCTGCAGCTCGACAATCCGGTCACGCAGCGCGGCACCGTCGAGCCGCAGCTCGAGACGGCCGTCGACGACGTCCATCGTCGCGGCGCCGGTGATGTCCGCCACCGTGAGTTCCTGGTTGATGTCCCCCACCGTGACGGTGACCGGTCCGGAGGTGAGCGGCTCCACGATGTCGCGCAGCGCGTCGTCGACCGCGTCCTGCGTCACCGCCGGAGCCACCACGGTGACGGGCAGTTCGAGCGGTTCGGGCTCCGTCAGCCATGTGTCGACGACGACGCCCACGGCGTCCTCCATGTCGATGCGGTAGCCGTCAGCGGCCTGCGTCACCCGGGCGACGCCGTCGACGAACACGATGGCGCCGTCGACCGGCTCCGTCTCCAGCTCGGGACGGAGGGCTTCGAGGGCGGCGCGGAGAGCGTCCTCGTCCACGGTCGAGACGGGTGGCACGTCACCCGACCCCGTGAGATGCGCCCACATGACGCGTGGATCGAGCGAGAAGGAGGTGAGGGACTCGACGGTGGCCGTCACGTCCAGGCCCAGCCCGATGTCCCGGGGCAGGATCGCCGCGGTCCGGCCCTCGAGGGAGAGCTGCAGCGGATCGTCGCCGAGCGAGCCGAGGTTGGCGGTGAGCCGTTCCTCGGCAGCCGGCGCCGAGAGGCCTCCGATGGGCACACCGGCCACCACGGT
>JALHDK010000596.1 GCA_022838965.1 Actinomycetales bacterium
ACCTCCGACATGGATGGTGCCCTGCAGGAGGCCGTGGCCAGGCTGTTCGGCAAGGATCCCGCGGACCCGGCGGTGCGGGCAGCGCTGAGCTATGCCGGGACCCGACTCACGCTCAAACTGCAGCCGACGGTGATACTGCAGACTGAGCCGGTCCGCAAGGGGGAAGAGGTCTTCGCCCTGGGCGCGTTCCTGAGGAAGGACTCCGCGCGGGTGCACTACCTCGGCCGACAGCAGGAGAAACTGGTGCCCGTGGGCCCGCCGCCCGGCCTCGAACAAGCGGTTGAGCTCTATGACGGCTATCTGGCGCGCCATACGCCGCTCGAGTCCCCCGCTAGGGGCGCGGCGCCACTCGAGATCCGGCCTGACGCCGTTGTCGAGTTCAATGACTCGGTCGTCTCCGTCGCCTCCCTGGTCGACGCGCTCTCCGAGGCGGCCGGTGTGCCGATCGAAGTTCCCGCGGAGCTTGCTGACCGCCAGATGGTCATCAGCCCTGGCGGCTGGAGCGTTCCGGTTCTGCTGGATGCCCTGTCAGCCAGCACGCGAATGTGCTGGGCTGGAGGACGACCTTGTTCAACGCCGGTTCACCCCAAGTCGGTGAGCTGGTGGAGGTCTCATCCCTCGATCCCGCGCAGCGGGAATGGATCGCGGCTGAGCTAAGAGAGCGGGATCCCTCAGCGGCTATGCCGGCTGACAGCAGGGCGGTGGTGAACGTCTCGGTGGACCTGACCCTCGAGGTCTGGGCGCCGCTGGAGGAACCCGCCGACGCCGGCCAGCAGCGCTGCGTCAAGGTCGATGAGTGGTACTGGCTGACGGCTTGGTTCTGGGACCGGATGGGTGGGCTGCAGCGGTGAGAGCAGGCCGGCAGATCCCTGAGAGCGCCGTGGATCAGAGAGCCCCTGCAAGGGTTAGGCCGGCGCCCGCGCTTGGGGGTGCGCTGGTTCCGCTCGCGGTGTGTGTCTGGCTTGCCGTCGGCTCAGGCGCCAACGCGCCTCCCCTCGGCGCCAGTCTGCGCGTCATCTACACTACCGACACCCAAGGGCGG
>JALHDK010000008.1 GCA_022838965.1 Actinomycetales bacterium
GGTCAAGTCCATTGGGGTGGTGTATTGGGTGATCCTTCTGTTTGTGGTTCAGGCGGTGAGTGCGGGCAGGTCGGGGTGGGTGATCACCTCCTGGTTGGGTGAGGGGTCTTCGCCGACGCGGCGTGCGGCGGTGAGGGCGTCGAGGCCGAGGTAGCGGCGTTGTTCGGCCCATTCGTCGTGCTGTTCGGCGAGGACGGCGCCGACGAGCCGGATGATGGAGTTCCGGTCGGGGAAGATCCCTACCACGTCGGTGCGACGGCGGATCTCCCGGTTGAGGCGCTCGTTGGGGTTGTTGGACCAGATCTGCCGCCAGATCGCCTTCGGGAAGACGGTGAACGCGAGGATTTCCTCCCGGGCGTCCTCGAGGTGTTCACAGGAGCGGGGCAGTTTGTGTTCCAGGGCGGCCAGGACCCGGTCGAACTGGGCGTGCACACTCGGGGCGTCGGGTTGGTCGAACACGGTCTGCAGCAGTGTTTTGACCCACGGCCAGGAGGATTTCGGGGTCACGGCCATCAGGTTGGCGGCGTAGTGGGTGCGGCACCGCTGCCACGCCGTCCCGGGCAGGGTAGCCCCGATGGCGGCGACCAGACCGGCGTGGGCGTCCGAGGTGACCAGTTTGACCCCGGTCAGGCCGCGGGCGACGAGGTCGCGGAAGAAGGTCAGCCAGCCGGCCCGGTCCTCGACCGAGGTCACCTGCACGCCGAGGATCTCGCGGTAGCCGTCCGCGTTCACCCCGGTCGCGATCAGGACGGCGACCTTCACGACCCGGCCGCCCTCCCGCACCCGCATCGTCAGCGCGTCCGCCGCCACGAACGTGTACGGCCCCGCGTCCAGGGGCCGGGTACGGAACTGGGTCACCTGCTCGTCCAGCTCCTTGGCCATCTGTGAGACCTGGGACTTGGACAACCCGGTGATCCCCAAGGTTTGGACCAGGTGGTTCATCCGCCGCGTGGACACCCCGAGCAGGTAGCAGGTCGCCACCACCGTCGTCAGGGCCGCCTCCGCGCGGCGACGCCGCTCCAACAACCAGTCCGGGAAATACGACCCCTGGCGGAGCTTCGGGATCGCGACCTCGATCGTGCCGGCCCGGGTGTCGAAGTCCCGGCGGCGGTACCCGTTCCTGCGGTTCACCCGCCCCTCCGACACACTCCGGTACGAGGCACCACACACCGCGTCAGCGTCAGCGGACAACAGGGCGTTGATGAAGGTGGTCAGCAGGTCCCGCAACAGGTCCGGGGACGCCTGGGCGAGGTGCTCCTCCAGGAAGCGGGCAGGGTCGATATCGTGAGGGGTGACGGTCATCGTGACACGGTCCTTTCGAGTTTTGGTTGTGAGAGATCACTCGAAGGATCACACGATGACCGTCACCCACCCCGTGAGCGACACGGCCACCGCGCTACCGATACACCACGCTAGGGGACTCCACTAACCTCCTGTGCTGCAGACATGCCCACTCCTTTGTGAAGACTTCGTGTGCACCAATGTAGTTCCCATGAGGGCCTCATCACAGGCTTTCTCTGGCAAGTTGCCGAGGTGGGTGTCTCCGATGGAGGGGCCCGGGAGGAGCATGCGACCAAAGGCCCAGGGAAGTCTCGCGGTGAGCCACGTCACGCGTGTGAATATATGCAGCGGTTAGCATATTTGCAGGCAAAGCCCTACGCTCTACCCATGGCCAAGGTCCTCTCCTCCCTCCCCGTCGGCGAACGCGTCGGCATCGCCTTCTCGGGAGGGCTCGACACCTCCGTCGCCGTCGCCTGGATGCGCGAGAAGGGCGCGATCCCGTGCACCTACACGGCCGACCTCGGGCAGTACGACGAGCCCGACATCGCCTCCGTGCCCGGCCGCGCCCTCGACTACGGCGCCGAGATCTCCCGGCTCGTGGACTGCAGGCGCACCCTGGTGGAGGAGGGCCTCGTGGCCCTGCAGTGCGGGGCGTTCCACATTCAGACGGCGGGGAAGAAGTACTTCAACACCACCCCCATCGGCCGGGCGGTGACCGGGACACTGCTCGTCCGCGCGATGCGTGAGGACGGCGTCGACATCTGGGGGGACGGCTCGACCTACAAGGGGAACGACATCGAGCGCTTCTACCGGTACGGACTGCTCGCGAACCCGCGCCTGCGGATCTACAAGCCCTGGCTCGACACGGACTTCGTGAGCGAGCTCGGCGGTCGCCGCGAGATGTCGGAGTGGCTCCAGGAGCGGGGGCTGCCCTACCGCGACTCCAAGGAGAAGGCCTACTCGACGGACGCGAACATCTGGGGTGCCACCCACGAGGCCAAGCTGCTGGAGCACCTCGACCGTGGTGTCGAGATCGTGGAACCCATCATGGGGGTCCCCTCGTGGCGGGAAGACGTGGAGATCGCCACCGAGGACGTCACCGTCACCTTCGAGTCGGGCCGGCCGGTGGCGATCAACGGCGAGACCTTCGACGACGCCGTCGCACTCGTCCACACCGCCAACGCGATCGGGGGCCGGCACGGTCTCGGCGTGAGCGACCAGATCGAGAACCGGATCATCGAGGCGAAGTCCCGCGGCATCTACGAGGCGCCGGGGATGGCTTTGCTCCACATCGCCTACGAGCGGCTCCTGAATGCCATCCACAACGAGGAGACCATCGCGAACTACCACGCCGAGGGACGTCGGCTCGGCCGCCTCATGTACGAGGGTCGCTGGCTCGACCCGCAGTCGCTGATGCTGCGCGAGTCGATCGTGCGGTGGGTGGGTTCGGCCGTGACGGGTTCGGTGACCCTGCGGCTGCGCCGCGGTGACGACTACTCCATTCTCGACACCTCCGGGCCCGCCCTGAGCTACCACCCCGACCGGCTCTCCATGGAGCGCGTGGAGGAGGCCGCGTTCGGGCCCGAGGATCGCATCGGCCAGCTGACGATGCGCAACCTCGACATCCAGGACTCGCGTGCCCGTCTCGAGCTCTACACCCTGCAGGGCATCATCGGCGGCGCCACCGCCGATCTCGTCAGCGGGCTGGAGGTGGGCGGCACCGCGGCCATTGCCCGCGGACGCGTGCCGGACGACGCGGAGGAGTCCCTCGACCGCGTGGCGATGGAGGCGGGTGTCGACTGACCCCGAGGTGTGCAGCCGCTAGACTGACACAGGCGGATCCGTCGGGGCCCGCGACGACGATGCGAGGCGAGACGTGGCTGATACTCACCTGTACCTGTCCCTCATCCCGGAGGCCCTGATCGGCTCGATGCTTCCGCCGGAGGCGTTCGGCAGCTACTACGCGGTCGGCATGCAGTCGCACGTGCGGGGGGAGGCCATCTTCTTCGAACTGGACCCGGGTTACCGTTCGGACGACTTCCCCTTCCACCTGCTTGACGAGCGCCTGGTCGTCCAGCCGAACGGAGCCCCGAAGCGGTCGGTGTACCTGTCGATCCACCGGGTCCTCGAACGCATCCCCGTCTCCGCCCTCGGCCGCCTCTACCTGGTCACGAGCGACGGACGCACGCTCGGCCTCGACCGGGCGGACTACCTCCCGGATCCCGTCGAGCAACTGCACCTCTACCAGGAGTTCTGCCCGGTCACGCCCCTGGTGGCCAGCCGGCTCGGACCGCTGGAGCTTTGCCGCGCACTGACCGACCCGGACCACCCCATCCACGTGCCCCGGCTCGTCTTCTCGGAACTCCACCTGGGTGAACTCGCCACCGACCCGCTCCGCGGCGCCGCGCACGATCTGCCCTATTCCAACATGGCCCATCTGCGGGACGTGCTCTACGAGATGAAGCTCAACCGCACCAAGGCCGCGAAGCTCGTCCTGAAGCAGGTGAAGGAGGGCGTCCTGTATCGCATGGTCAAGGGCGGCTTCTACGTGGGCGACCAGTCCGAGTTCGCGTTCTACCGCTTCCCCGACCTCGACGAACTCGAGAACGAGCACCACAACTGGTGGCGATCCGCGCAGGTCACCGCGCTCGAATGACCGAAGCGCCGGAGGTTCGCCCGCGCCCCGGCGTCACGACCCCCTCTCCCATCGTGCCTGGAGTAACCATGAACGAGCCCGTCTTCTGGATCGCGCCGATCTCGGCCCTGCTCGCGCTGGCGTTCGCCCTGGTGTTCTACCGGGGCATGGTGGCGCAGGACCAGGGCACCGCGCGGATGAGGGAGATCGGCGACCACGTGCGCCGGGGCGCCATGGCCTACCTCCGTCAGCAGTACCGGGTCATGGCGGTTGCGTTCGTCGTGCTTGCGGCCGTCTTCGCCGTCCTCGCGTACGGCCTCAATGCCCAGAGCGACTGGCTCCCCTTCACGTTCCTCGCCGGTGGCCTGTTCTCGGCCCTCGCCGGATTCTTCGGCATGCAGACCGCCACCCGCGCCTCGACCCGCACGGCCGCCGCGGCGCGCACCTCCCTCCCGAACGCGCTGCGCGTCGCCTTCCGGAGCGGCGCAGTGATGGGCCTCGTGGTGGTCGGCCTGGGCCTCGGCAACATCGCCCTGTGGTTCCTCCTGGCGAACGCCCTCCTTCCCGAGGGCAGCGCCGGCGAGGGTGTCCGGATGGTTCTCGTGACGACGACGGTGCTCACCTTCGGCGTCGGGGCCTCCATGCAGGCGATGTTCGCCCGGGTGGGCGGCGGGATCTTCACCAAGGCGGCCGACGTCGGTGCCGACCTGGTGGGCAAGGTGGAGTCCGGCATCCCCGAGGACGACCCCCGCAACCCCGCGGTCATCGCGGACAACGTGGGGGACAACGTGGGCGATGTCGCGGGCATGGGGGCGGACCTGTTCGAGTCCTACGTGGGCGCCATCCTCGCCGCCAGCGCCCTTGGCGCCGCGGCGTTCGTGGCGGATCCCGCCGTGCAGCTCAAGGCCGTGGTGGCGCCCATGGCCATCGCCGGCATCGGGATCCTGCTGTCGATCGCCGGCGTCTTCTTCGTCTCGACGAAGGAGGGCGCCACGCAGAAGGACCTGCTCTCCTCCCTCTCGCGTGGAGTGAACGCCAGCAGCATCCTCATCGTCGTCGCCGCGGCGGCCGTGCTCTGGGCGCTCGGCGTCCCGAACCTGTGGGGCATGTGGGGGGCCGTGGTCGCCGGTCTCCTCACGGGGATCGTCGTCGGGCGTGCCACCGAGTACTCGACCTCGGCGAGTTACCGCCCCACCCGCCTGATCGCGAGCCAGGCCGAGGGTGGCCCCGCCACGATCGTGATCGCCGGCGTCGGGGTGGGCATGCTCTCGACCGCGATCCCGGTGCTGGCGGTCTCCGTCGGGACGCTCGTGGCCTTCCTGCTCGCGTCCAGCTTCGACCTGGCGCAGCTGAACCTCGGCCTCTACGGTGTGGCCATCGCCGCCGTCGGCATGCTCTCGACGCTCGGCATCACCCTGGCGTCCGACGCCTACGGGCCGATCGCGGACAACGCGGGCGGCAACGCCGAGATGAGCGGTCTCGGCAGGGAGGTCCGCGCACGGACCGACGCCCTCGACTCCCTCGGCAACACCACCGCCGCGACGGGCAAGGGCTTCGCCATCGGGTCGGCTGCGCTCACCGCGCTGGCGCTCATCGCCTCCTACCTGGAGGTCATCCGGATCGAGCTGGTGCGCACGGGCGAGACGGTCCTCGAGCTGGACCACGGCGCCACGATCAGCACCGCCGAGGCCACACTCCTTGACTTCATCGACTACTTCAACGTGAACCTGTTGAACCCCACCGTGCTGATCGGGGTGCTGCTCGGCGCCATGGTCGCGTTCACGTTCAGCGGGCTGACGGTCCAGGCGGTGGGCCGGGCAGCGATCCTCATGGTCGAGGAGGTGCGCCGCCAGTTCCGCGAGGACCCCGGCATCCTCCACGGCCACTCCCAACCCGATTACGAGCGGTGTGTCGCGATCTCCACGGTGGGAGCGCAGCGGGAGATGATCCTGCCCGCAATCCTCGCCGTCGTGACCCCGGTTGCCGTGGGGCTGCTGCTCGGTGTCGCGGGCGTCATCGGGCTGCTCATGGGAGGCCTCTCCGCCGGATTCGCCCTCGCGATCTTCCTGTCGAACTCCGGCGGGGCGTGGGACAACGCGAAGAAGTACATCGAAGAGGGTCATCACGGCGGGAAGAACTCGCGGGCGCACCGCGCAGCGGTGATCGGCGACACCATCGGCGACCCGTTCAAGGACACCTCCGGGCCGAGCCTCAACATCCTCATCAAACTGATGAGCATCGTCGCGATCGTGATGGCGGGCGTCACCGTCTCGTACAGCCTGCTGTAGACCGGGGCGCGTCAACGCGGCGCGCCCGGTCCCGCGCGGACGGGGTCAGGCGGACGCGGTCAGCGGCCCAGGGTGGTCACGATCGCCCGGTACTGGGCGCGCTCGAACCCGGCCGGGTCGGGGACCGCGGCGGCAGACATGCTGCCGCAGAGCTGGCGCAGCGATGCGTAGTCGTTCGCCTCCAGCCAGGCCCGAACCTCCTCGAGCATGCCGGTGACGTGCCGGGCGCCGTGGCGCAGCACCGCCGACGTCGTGCAGGCAACATCCGCCCCCACCAGCAGCGCCTTGAGCACGTCGGACGCGGAGTGGACCCCGGACGAGGCCGCCAGGGAGACCCCCGGCAGCTGCGGCCGCAGGATCCCGAGCCAGCGCAGGGGCAGGCGCAGGTCATCGCTCTCCGAGAGCGACAGTGCCGGCCGCACCGTGAGAGTGCCGAGGTCGATGTCGGGGGCGTAGAAACGGTTGAACAGCACAAGACCGTCCGCCCCGCGCTCCACCACCGCCGCCGCGAAGTGCGCCACCGAGGTGTGGAACGGCGAGAGCTTGACCGCGAAGGGCACGGGGACCGCGGCCCGCACCGCCGACACGATGTCGAGCAGGCGGGCCTCCACGCCCGCCGCCGTCTCCCGGGGATCGGCGGCCACGGAGTACATGTTCAACTCGATGGCGTCGGCTCCCGCCTCCGCCAGGAGGGTGGCGTACCGCTCCCACGATCCCGGGGCGGTCGCGTTCACCGACGCGATGACCGGGATGGCCAGCGCCGCCTTCGCGCGTTCCACCAGCCTCACGTGACGCTCGGGTCCGAGGACGTACTCCGCCGCCGCCTCCGAGAGGGGCGCGCTCGCGAACTCGGGGAACTCCTCGCCGTCGTCGAGCAGGTCGGCGAGGTGGAGCTCCTCCTCGATGACGTCCTCCTCGAACAGCGACGGCAGGACGACCGCCGCGGTGCCCGCGTCCTCCAGCGCCCGGAGCCCGTCGAGGGTGCCGGTCAGCGGCCCGGCCGACGCCATGACAGGTCCGGAGAGGGGCAGGCCGAGATACCTCGTGCTCAGGTCCACGCTCATGGTCCTTCCTCCGTGCCCCCCGACGACCCGCCCTGCGGCTCGGGGGCCCGGTCCGTGTCCTCCGCCACCTGCAGCGTGCGCTCGACGCCGGCGAGCTGGCTGTAGTAGCGCCATCGTTCGTCGACGTCGCGTTGCGCGAGGCGGGCCAGAGCCTCCGCCCGCTGGGGATGGGAGCGGGCCAGCATCGCGAAGCGCGTCTCCGCCATCATGAAGTCCCGGACCGGCATCGTGGGCGCCTTGCTGTCCAGGCTCATGGGATGGGCGTGCGGCTCCGTGGCCGGGCGGTAGCGGTAGAGCGGCCAGTACCCGGAGGCGACGGCGTCGGCCTGGTGTGTCATGGATGTCGCCATGTCGATGCCGTGGGCGATGCAGGTGGAGTAGGCGATCAGGAGGGATGGCCCCGGCCATGCGGCCGCCTCGAGCATCGCGCGGATGGTCTGCTGCTGGTTGGCACCGATGGCCAGTTGCGCGACGTACACGTCCCCGTAGGCGGCGGCGATCATGCCGAGATCCTTCTTGGGCTGCCCCTTGCCGGAGGAGGCGAACTTCGCCGTCGCGCCCCGCGGCGTCGCCTTGGACGCCTGCCCGCCGGTGTTGGAGTAGACCTCGGTGTCGAGGACCAGCACGTTGACGTTCCGGCCCGAGCTCAGGACGTGATCGAGGCCGCCGAAGCCGATGTCGTACGCCCACCCGTCACCGCCGATGATCCACACCGCCTTCTCCACCAGTTCGTCCGCGAGCGAGACGAGGGAGACCACGTCCGGATCGGCGGGGTCGAGGCGTCCCAGCGCCTCCCGCAGCGCCGCAACCCGGGCCCGCTGGGCCTGGATGCCGGCCTCGGAGGTCTGGTCCGCGTCGAGCAGGCCGCTGACGAGGGCAGGGTCCAGCCGGTCGGCCACCGCGCCGAGGTGGCGGCGTGCCTCGGCGTGCTGATGCTCCCAGGCGAGCCGCATCCCGAGTCCGAACTCGGCGTTGTCCTCGAACAGCGAGTTGGACCAGGCGGGTCCGCGCCCCGCAGGGTCCCGCGTGTACGGCACGGTCGGGAGGTTGCCCCCGAAGATGGACGAGCAGCCGGTGGCATTCGCGATCACCATGCGGTCGCCGAACAGCTGGGTGAGCGTCCGGATGTACGGAGTCTCGCCACAGCCGGCGCAGGCGAGGGAGAACTCGAACAGGGGCTGCAGCTGCGCCACGCCCTTGACCTGGTCATGGCGCACGGCCGTCCGGTCGATCTCCGGCAGGCCGAGGAAGAACCCGAAGTTGGCGCGTTCGCGCTCCCTGTGCTCGTGGGCCGGTTGCATGGTGATGGACTTGTGCCTCACCGAGGTCTTGGAGCGGGCGGGGCACACGTCCACGCAGATGCCGCACCCGGTGCAGTCGTCCGGTGCCACCTGCACGATGAGCTGGTGACCGGCGAGTGTCCGGTCCTTGTACGGCTTCGACAGGAACGTGGAGGGAGCGTCCGCCAGCGCGTCCTGCGGGGCGAGCTTGATGCGGATCGCCGCGTGCGGACACACGACGGCGCACTTGCCGCAGTCGATGCACAGGGAGGGGTCCCAGATGGGGATCTCCTCGGCGATCGCCCGCTTCTCCCACCGCGAGGTGCCCGTGGGCCACTGGCCGTCCACGGGCAGCGCGCTCACCGGAAGAGTGTCGCCCTCGCCCCGCAGCATGGTCGCCGTGACCCGCCGCACGAAGTCCGGGGCGGAGTCCGGCAGGGGCGGCATGCGGTGCGGCTCGTCCCGATCGCGGAGCGCCGCGTCCGCCAGGCGCCAGTCCACGTGTCCGAGGGCCGCGATCGCGCCGTCGATGGCGGCGAAGTTGCGCTCGACGACGACCCGGCCGCGCCGGCCGTAGGTCCGCTCCACCGCCTCCTTGATGCGCTCGATCGCCCGGTCCACCACGCCGGAGAGGTGGAAGAAGCAGGGCTGCATGACCGTGTTGATGCGATTCCCGAGCCCGGCCTGGCGCGCCACCCGGGTGGCGTCCACGGTCCACAGGTCGAGTTCGCGCTCCTGGATGATGCGCCGGACCTCGGCGGGAATGTGCTGCCAGATCTCGTCGGGTCCCCACCGCGAGTTCAGCAGGACGGTCGCACCCGGTCGGGCCACATCGACGGTGCGCATCGTGCGCAGCAGATCGAAGTGGTGCACGGCGACGAAGTCGGCCGAGTCGATCAGCCACGGCTGGTCGATGGGGTGATCGCCGAACCGCAGATGAGACACTGTCGTGGCCCCCGACTTGCGGCTGTCGTACACGAAGTACCCCTGCGCGAATCGCCCCGGTTCCTCGCCCAGGATCTTCACCGTGTTCTTCGAGGACCCCACCGTGCCATCGGAGCCGAGTCCGTGGAACACCGCGGCGAGCGACGTGCGGGGCAGCGTGAAGGCGGGGTCGGGGGCCAGCGAGAGGTGGGTGACGTCGTCGACGATCCCCACGGTGAACTCCCGCTTCGGCTCCTCCCTGGTGAGCTCGGTGAACACCGCCGCCGCCATGCGTGGGGTGAACTCCTTGCTGGACAGGCCGTACCTGCCGCCGATGACGGTGGGCCGCGTGCCGCCGTCGACGTGGCCCGCCCCGTACTGGTCGAGCGCCGCGAGGACGTCGGCGTGCAGCGGCTCGACCGGCGCCCCCGGCTCCTTGGTCCGGTCCAGCACGGCGATGCCACGCACGGTTGCCGGCAGTGCCGCCACGAACTGCGCGGCGGGGAAGGGCCGGTAGAGGTGCACGGTCACCACGCCCACGCGCTCGCCCAGGGCCACCAGGTGTGCCACCGTCTCCCGGACCGTCGCGCTCGCCGATCCCATGACGACGACGACGCGGTCCGCGTCCGGCGCGCCGCGGTAGTCAACGAGCCCGTACCGTCGGCCCGTCCGCTCGGCGAGTTCCGCGAAGCACTCGGCGACGACGTCCGGCACCGCGCGGTGGAAGGGATTCGCCGCCTCGCGCGACTGGAAGAACGTGTCCGGATTCTCCGCCGCGCCCCGAAGTGCCGGCGCGTCCGGGGTGAGGCCGCGGGCACGATGCGCGAGGACGTCTGACTCCCGGATGAGCGCCCGCAGGTCCTCCCGTTCGAGCAGCTCGATCGTGTTCATCTCGTGACTGGTGCGGAAACCGTCGAAGAAGTGCAGGAACGGGACGCGCGAGCGGAGTGTGGCAGCGTGGGCCACCAGGGCGAAGTCCTGTGCCTGCTGCACGCCGGCGGCCGCCAGCATCGCCCAGCCGGTCATGCGGCAACCCATCACGTCCGAGTGGTCCCCGAAGATCGAGAGCGCATGGGTGGCCACCGTCCGGGCCGCAACGTGGATGACGGCGGGCGTGAGTTCGCCGGCGATCTTGTACATCGTGGGCAGCATCAGCAGGAGGCCCTGGGACGCGGTGAACGTGGTCCCGAGCGTGCCCTTGGTGACCGCGCCGTGGAGCGCGCCGGCGGCCCCGCCCTCGGACTGCATCTCGACCACCTCGGGCACCGCACCCCAGATGTTCGTGCGGCCCGCGGCCGACCAGGCATCCGCGAGTTCTCCCATCCCCGACGACGGGGTGATCGGGTAGATCGCGAGCACCTCGCTCACCGCATGCGCGACCCGCGCCACGGCCTCGCCGCCCTCGATTGTCGTCCACCGGCCCATGCAGTCCGCCTTCCTCGCCGAGGCCAGACTACGGCCTGCCGCGCCCCGCCCGCGTCCGGCGGGGCCGTCAGCGGGGGACCCGGACCACGAGGGCGCCGGGCCGCACCTCGCACACCATCGACCGCACCGGGCCGACGGCGTCGCCATCCAGTTCGCCCTCGACCGGCTGTCCACAGTGGACGCCGATCCTGGGGGCCTGGAGACGCCGCAGGGCGGCGTGGCCGCGCCGGTCCCGGGTGAGGATGCTCAGGATGGCGGCGCCCCAGCCGAGCAGCCCCCGGGGGGCGAGCATGACCGCATCGAGCACGCCGTCGTCGACCCTGGCATCGGGGAGGAGGACCGTCCCGCCGGTCAGCTCACCGCAGTTGCCGACCACCACCATCCGGGCGTGCTGGCTAACCTCCTGGTCCGCCCCGGCGGTGACCCGGACCCTGAACCCGCGGTTGAGGAGTGCACGCGCGCCGGAGACGAGGTAGGCGACCCACCCGACCCTGTTCTTGAGCCTCTCGTCGGCGTTTGCCATCGTGTCGGCGTCGACGCCGACGCCGCACATGACGAGGAAGACCTCGGGCTCGCGGTCGTCGAAGGTCACGAGTCCGACGTCGACCGGGCGTTCGGCCCCGGTGAGGGCGATCATGAGGGCCGGCTCGAGTCCGTCGACGGGAAGCTGGAGGTTGCGGGCCAGGAGGTTGCCCGTTCCGCCCGGCAGCAACCCGATGGGTGTCCCCGTGCCGACGAGTGCGCTCGCCACGGCCCGAACGGTGCCATCGCCGCCCAGCGGACACACCACGGTGGCGCCGTCGGCCAGGGCCTGTTCCGCCTGTCCGGCACCCGGGTCGTCCTTCGTGGTCTCGTACCATCGGGGCTCGGGCCAGCCCTGACCCGCACAGGCCTCGGCCACCTGAGCCTTCACCGGCTTCAGGTCCGGGAACTTCGTCGGGTTGACGACAACCGCGAGGGTGCCGGGGGTGGCGGGCTGTGACATGACCCCAGCCTAGTCAGACCCGCACCGCGGGCGGCGGGAGCTCAGGACCCCAGGACCTTCTCGAGCACCGCGAACTCGCGTCCCGATTCGGCACCGAACCAGAGGGCCAGGAGCCGCGGCGCGAGATTGCTCTCCCGCACCCACACCGCCTCGGCGGACTGGTAGCCCTTCCGCAGCAGCGTCCGCATGAGCTGGACGCCCATGGCCATCCCCACCCGGCGTCGCTTCCAGCCCGGCAGGACCCCGATGGACAGGATGCGGGCGCGGTCGATGTGTCCGTCCGTGCGGAGCTGCCACGAGTCGGGCAGGCAGAGGATGCTCCCGATCAGCTGTCCATCGTGCTCGGCGAGGATGACCAGCTCCGGATCGGCGTGCGGCAGCAGGCGCGCGACGATCCGCTGCGTGTCCGCCGCATCGTGGGCAGGCTGCCCGGGCATGCGGGTGAACACCCTGCGGTGGAGGTCGCCGACCGCGGCGATCTCCACCGCCAGCCGTGCCTGGTCGATGTGCCGCACGACCACGCCCGGAACCTCCTCCCACAGCTCGGGCACCCTGTCGCGCGTCATTCGGGGAGCCACCATCCGCACGACCTCCCGGTAACCCGACTGCCGGAACACCTCCGGGTACCACGGGGGATTGTGGGGGGTGAAGATCGTCTGGGGCAGCTCGAAGCCCGCCGTCTGGAGACCGACGACCAGCGGGTCCGACATGGGCCCGCGCACCCGTACCGCCCCGCGTGCGGCGAGGTACGACTCGCATTCACGCAGGACCGCGCGGCCCGCGTCCTCGTGGCCCGGCAGGCATTCGAAGAGTCCGACAGCTCCCACCGGCTCGCCCGGACCGGGGCCGCCGGGAAAGGCGGCTGCCCGCGCCACCGGTCGGCCCGCCTCCAGGGCGACGACGGCGTACGGCCGCGCATCGGTGAAGGCCCACGTGACGGCGACCTCCGACTCGGGAGACCAGATGTGGTCGTCGGCGTAGACGGCGTGGGGGAGTGCGCTGAAGTCGGCGCCACGCGGATCGTCGAGGGACGCAACCTCGTGGATGACCATCAGAAGTCCCTCCGCACGCGGATCATCTTGCCGGATCGCGGGTTCCGTTCGGGCGGTGACTCGCTGAACTCGACGTGGGGAGGCGTGGCACCGGCACGGTCACACCAGCGCGCCAGGTTGCGCAGCACCTCGGCGTGGATGGCGGCGGCGTCCGCACCGGGCCGCAGGAGGAGCCGGATCTCGAGGCGGTCGGGGCTGTGCTGGATCGCCTGGTATTCGACGACGTCGTCGGAGGCCCGGTCGATGGCGCGCCGCACGTAGTCGGGCATGAGCCGGACGGTCTCGCCGGTTGGTCCGCGGAGCAGCAGCACGTTGTCGGCGCGGCCGTGGAGCCGCTCGACGAGCCGGAAGGCCGAGCCGCAGGCGCAGTCCCGGCCGCCGACCTCGATGAGGTCGCCGAGCTGGTAGCGGATGAACGGTTGGGTGGTCCGGAAGAGGTCCGTGACAATCACCCGACTGGTGGTGCCGAGGGGGTCACCGGCGTCCTCGAGCTCGACCAGTGTGACATCCTCATTGAGATGCAGGCGCCCGGCGGGACAGGTGGCGGCGAGCATCCCCTCGGCTCCCTGGTAGATCTCCGCCACCGGAGCGGCGAAGGCCCGCTCCAGGACCTCGCGGGTTCCGGGGTCCAGCTCCTCGGCGTAGGAGAGGAGGGCATCGATGCGACCCGTGATGGCTGTGCGTCGCTCCGCCAGGAGTCGCAGGAGCGAGGGTGGACCCGCGAGGACGTTGAGCCGCTCCGTGTTGATGAGGTCCACCAGGCGGTCGACCGGCTGGAAGTAGTCGACGTACACCAGCCTCACCCCGAATCGTGTGACGGCGGTGTAGGCCGGATTGTTCGCGCGCAACGCGAACAGCACGCGGCGCCGTCGCAGGCCACGGGGGAGGCCGCTGCGCGCCCACAGCAGCGCGCCGTACCGGTCGCGCTCCCGGGCGGAGAGGACCGTGAGCACCTTGGTGCCGGAGGTGCCGCTCGACAGGCCCACCGAGTAGCCGCCGGGGTACAGGTCCTCGCCGCCCTCGATCTCCTGGCGCACCCGGAACGCGACCAGGTCGTCACGGTGCAGGCCAGCGGTGTTGATCCGGTCGAACTCGGCCATCATGGTGGCCTTGTCCATGAACGGCACCTCGGCGAGCGGGGTATCCGGCCGGATCAGCGCGGAGTAGTACGGCGAACGGCGTGCGACGTCCGCGAGGAGGAGGCGGACGCGGCGCTGCTGGTGGCGGAGGAGCCGGTCCTCATCCCAGTGGTCGAACTGCCAGCGCAGCCTCGGACCGAGGACCGCCCGTGCGAGCAGGCTCATGAATGCTGCCGGCCGTCGAGGGCCAGGCGCGCCTCGATGTAGCGTGCGCGGCTGACGCGATAGCGCAGCAGAATCACGGCCGAGGTCACGAGCAGCAGGCCGGGGATCACCCCGAACGCGATCCGCACACCCAGCACACCCCCGGCCGACTGCGTCTCGGCGGCGCCGTCGTAGCCCGCCACCTGCAACACGAGCCCGAGGAGGAGACCCGCTACGCCCAGGCCGAGCTGGTGCACCGTCATCCAGAGTCCGAAGAACACCGACTCGTGCCGCTCGCCGCGCTCGTGCTCGTAGTAGTCGACGAGGTCCGGCACGAGCGACGGCGGGATCAGCAGGTACGCGGACATCGCGGCGCCGAGGAGTGCGGAGCCCGCGAGGAAGAGCAGCGTGGACCCGGTGCTGGCCATGAAGCCGATGACCGCCAGCAGAACCGCCGCCGCCAGGTTGAACCACAGCAGGAGGCGCGGCTTCTCCACCCGGTGTGTCAGGCGGTTCACGACGGGGACGAGGGCAGCCGCGGCCACGGTGTAGATCGCGAGACTGATGGTCGCCAGGCCCGCGCTCCCCAGGACGTGGGCCGCGAAGTAGGGGATGGCGGCGGAGAGCACACCGGTCGCCACGGCCCCCACCAGCTTGAACCACAACAACGCGGAGACGTTCTCCTCAGCCGCGAGCGCGACGTAGCGCCGCAGCGGCACCCGGGTGATGTCGACGTCGTGGCGCGCCTCATAGCCGGTGGCACTGCGGGCGGCCACGAGGACCGCCAGCCCGCAGACCACGCCGAACACCACGGAGACGGTGCGCAGGGCACTCCCGAGGTCGTCACCCCGTGTGACGAGCAGGGCGATCCCGCCACCGAGGATCGTGCCGAGCGCGGAGGTGACCGCCTTGAAGCCCACGAGCTGGGTGCGCTCGTCGTAGTCGAGGGTCAGGACCGGGACAAGCGCGTTGTACGGCACCGCCACCAGCGAGTAGGTGGTGGCGAACAGCAGGATCACCACCGTGGCGAGGAGGAAGCCCACCGCCTGGCTGGTGCCGGTGGGCAACCACCACAGCAGGACGAAGCTCAGCGCGAAGGGGAGGGCGCCGTAGAGGAGGTAGGTGCGCTTGCGACCGTTCCGGGCCCGGGTGCGGTCGTTCAGCACACCGATGAGCGGATCGTTGACCCCGTCCCACACCTTCCCGATCAGCACCACGAGCCCCGCCGCCGCAGCGGACAGCCCCACCACGTCCGTCAGATAGAACAGAAAGAAGAATCCGACGGCGAAGTAGGCGATCGAGATCCCGAGATCGCCGGTCGCGTACCCCAGTTTCACCGCGAGCGGCAGCGTCTCCTGCGCCCTGACCTGCGTCATGTCTCCGATCTTCGCACTGGCCTGCCCGCTGTCAGTCGGAAACGCCGCCCGACTGTCCCTCCGGGATCGCCGACTGGGACGCCTGGACACGCCTGCATCGCTAGGGTCGACTCAGGCCGAGGAGGGAGGTGCGCAGTGTTCGCGTTGCGCGTCCTCGCGCCGCCCTCCGCGACACCCGCGGCCGTCACGGTCCTCGACTCCCTGGACGGCGTCTCCGCCATCGTCGTCGGTGGTCTGACTCACGACGGCGGACTCCGGATGATCACGGCCGATGTCAGGCCCTTCGCGGCCGACCGGGTGTTTCGCAAGCTCGTGGAGGCGGGCATCGACCCCGAGGCGGTGACGATGGTGCGCCAGACAACCGTCCGACCCATCGACAGGCAGCGGACCTCACGCTGGACCATTGAGCGCCGGCAACAGTCCCTCGTCTGGGCCGAGGCGATCGACACAGCCCGTGAGAACGCCGTCCTCACCCCCCGCTACGCGCTCCTCATGGTCACGGCGGGAGTGATCGCCACGTTCGGGATCATCCTGCGCAACCCGATCCTGGTCGTCGGCGCGATGGCGACCAGCCCGGATCTCCTGCCGCTGTCCGCGTTCTGCGTGGGGGTCGTGGGGAAGCGGCCCCGGCTGGCGGTTCGGGGAGTCACGATCCTGGTGATCGGGATGCTGATCGCGGGGTTGACCGCGTGGACGTTGTCCTGGCTGATGCTGCAGGTGGGGGCGTACAACGGCGTGCTGTCCTCGGAGAACGCCCTCTCCGGGATCGTCACTCGCGTCAGCGTTGACACGATCGTGGTGGCGCTGACCGCCGGAGCCGTGGGCATGCTCGCCTTCCAGAGTCGCGCCAGCACCGCCGTGGGAGTGGCGATCTCCGTCACGACGATCCCCGCCGTCGCCTTCGCGGGAGTGGCGGCCGGGATCGCGGACTACGGCCGGGGAGTGAGTGCCCTCTGGGTGTTGCTCGTCAACATCGCCATGCTGTTCGTCGGCGGCGTCCTCACCCTGCTCGTGCAGCGCTCGCTCGCGCGGCGCACATCCTGAAGGCAACGGGTGGGCGCCACGTCCGAACGCGTGGCGGGCGGCTGCTGACGACGTCAATAGGCCAGCGCGGTCTTGACCGCCACCACGACGAAGCTCGCGGCCAGCACCCCAAGGGCGACCATCGCGGCCGGGAACGGCCGGGATCCGCGCTCCCGGGCGATCGCGTAACCCGCAAGCGCGGGAAGTGCGGCCAGGAGCCAGCGGGCGAGGACCAGCGCTCGAGGACCTTCCAGGAACACGAAGGGCACCGCTGCCACCACCGCGGCGCTCAGCCCGCCCGCGAGTTGTGCCAGGCCCTCCCTGGCGAGCGCCGGGTGCCACTCGCCGTGCTCCGCGAGCTGGCCGGCCAGCCGGAAGGCGAGCCAGTGGGCGAGCAGCAGTCCCACCGTGACCCCGAAGATCTCGGCAACGATCACGCCCTTCGGAGGGAGGTCGGTGGACGACAGCACGAGGGACGTCGCCCAGAGCACGATGGCGAGATACAACCCGCTCGTCAGGAACTCACGGACGAGCGCTGTGCGCGCGTGGTCGTCGTCGTCGGCCGTTCCATGCATGGAGACAGCCTAGGTCGGCCAGGAATCCAGTGATCGCCACCACTCCGGCGTCCCGCGTGTTCCCGTGGAACGTGGCACCGCGAGAGTGCCTGCGGCCGCAGGCGCATCTGGGACGATGGATCAGAGCCGGCTGCGCCGGCGGACGTGTGCGGGAGGTTCCTGATGAACGAGGGTGGCGCCGCCGTCCGGGAGATCATCCCGCGTGACGGAGGTGATGACGATGTGGCGCAGCCCGAGATGTTTGGCCGCTGCCGCGAGGCGCTCGGGCTCCGACTCGTCCACCGGGGCGGGCTTGCCGTGCCGAACATTGCAGTACCGGCAGTTCCGGGTACAGAGGCGGCCTAGGATCAGGAAGGTGGCCGTGCCGGAGCGGAAACACTCCCCCATGTTGGGGCATCGGGCCTCCTGGCAGACGGAATGGAGGCCGAGGCTGTCGAGGAGCCCGCGGACCTCGATGAATTCCCGTGAGTTCGGCAGGGGGACCTTGAGCCAGTCGGGTTTACGCATGGGATGGCCAAAGGCTAAAAGTTCCAGAGACAAGATGAATGATTTCCCTTAGCCTATTGCCCTTCGCCGGCTCAGAAGTAGTACCAGATGGAGGAATAATCGTTGACATTCTCTCCGTCTCCGGCCAGCCGCTTGAGGTAGTCGTAGATGGCGACGTCCGTGTGCAGGTAATCCAGCGCCGTGACGAGACGCACCTCCCACGAATAGAACCGGTAGATCCGTCGGCCGTCGGGCAGGATGTTGACGATCTCGTGGTCCTGCCAGGCGCGCAGGTTGACCTTCCCCAGCCGCGGGACGTTGAAGACGGGCTCGTCGGTGCGCACCAGGCCGGGAAGCAGGCGCGCCTCCTCCATCTGCTCCTGCTCCATTCGGCAGATGGGCACCCTGAAATCGATGGTCTCCTCCTTGCCCTTCGTGCTGAAGGAATAGTAGGGGTCCACGCCGGAGAGTTTCAGCGCCTTTCTCAACAGCGCGGTCTCGAAGCGGCGGCTGTTGTAGTAGGTAAAGACCTGCTGGTTGTAGACGTTCATCCCGAGGCCCTTGATCCTGCGGATGCACTCCAGTGAATCGGGGGTCATCTCCGCAGGGTGCTCGAAGTGAGTGACGACGGCCACCTCCCGCTTGCCCCACTGGTGGTACTTGCGGAAAACGTCCAGGAGTCCCGAATCGATGCGGAAGGGCAGGGTGACGGGGATGCGCGTCCCGATCCGGATCCGTTCGACATGCCGGATGGCGGCCACTTCGCCGATGAGCCAGTCGAGGTAATCGTTGCCAAGGGTCAGCGGGTCGCCTCCCGTGATGAGCACTTCGGTGATGCTCTCGTTTTCATCTATCCAGCGGAGGGCCTCCTTCACCTTCTTTTTGGCCATCATCACCGTGTCGTCCATGCCCTTGATCTCCCAGTTGCGCTGGCAGTAGACGCAGATCTGGGGGCAGGAGTTGTAGGGCTTCAGGATCAGGATCTCCGGGTAGCGTCGGGTGACGCCGTCGATGGGGCTGGTGGATTTTTCTCCCATGAAATCCAGGTCGACCCCCTTGCGCCGGCTCTCGGCCACCTGCTCGCAGTAGACCGTGCTCGGGATGACCTGGGCGCGGATCGCGCGGTCGGAATCGGTTCGGCCCTCCTTGCGGAAGAGCGACAGGTAGTAGGGCGTGATCTCGACGGGGATGCCGTTCTTCTTCGCGCTCGCCAGGCCGCTCACCTCGTCCTTCTCGAGCTTCACCAGTGCCCGGATCGTATCCATGTCCTTGACGACGTGGCGCAGGTGCCAGCGGTGGTCCTGCCAGTCCTTTTCCTCGGCCCCGAAGAACCTCAGGATGTCGTCCTTGAGGGCCTTTCGCTCGCGGAGCAGGGTCTTGTCGTAGCCCGTCCTGTAGCGGCGGAAATACCTGCGGATGCTGCCGGCGTAGTCGTCGAGCTGCTTCGAGCGGGCGATGGCGGCCTCGCGGCCGTCCTTCATCTGGAAGACTTCCTTGCGCCTGAGGTGCTTTCCGCCCTTTCCGGTGATGCCCAGGAACAGGGCGAGGTACTCGCACAGAAACCCTTCGGAGACCCGGTCGAGCGCTTCCTGCTTGCCCTGTGCCAGATCGTAGAGAACCTGCATGGGGGAGAAATGGGTGACGTATTCGTTCTCGGTCCGCAAGGTGTTGGAGAGCACCCGGATGCACTCCTTGGCGTTGCGCTTTTCCACGATGTTGAGATTGACGAAGTAGGTGTCCGACCGCATGTTGAAGAGGTCGCGCTCGAGGCGGTTGAGATAATCGAACAGCAGGTGACGGGCCTCTTCCATGTGCCTGGAATTTTTGAATATTTGTCTGATCCGGGGCTCCGCTGCCCAGAGCTGCTCGGCAAGTTCTTCCTTGGACCAGTTCAGCCAGTTCTTCATGTTGTCTCTCTCGGGGCGGTTGA
>JALHDK010000208.1:0-1063 GCA_022838965.1 Actinomycetales bacterium
CCCCCGCTGGCTACGACGACGACGCCGCGATCGCGGCCGCCGTCGAGCTGGCGGCGGGGTCCGACGTCGTGATCGTGGTGGCCGGCCAGCGCCAGAACCAGATCGGCGAGAACGCGTCGGCGAGCACACTCGAGCTGCCCGGGAGGCAGGTGGAGCAGCTGCAGCGGCTCGTGGCGACGGGCACCCCCGTGGTGCTGCTGCTGATGTCGGGCCGGCCGCTGGACCTGCGGTGGGCGCAGGAGAACGTGCCGGCGATCCTGCAGGTCTGGTACCCGGGGACGCGCGGCGGCGACGCCGTGGCGGCCGCGCTGGTGGGGGACGTCTCGCCCGCGGGGCGGTTGCCGTTCACATGGCCGCGGCACGTGGGGCAGGTGCCGCTGGTGTACAACCACTACCGCACCTTCCAGCCCGAGGCCCAGGGGATGCGGTACTGGGACGAGGAGTCCGTGCCGCTGTATCCGTTCGGGCATGGCCTGAGCTACGCCACGTTCGAGTACGCCAACCTCACGCTGGACCGGGAGCGGATCACGGTGGGGGAGACGGCCACGGTTTCGGTGGACGTCACCAACACCTCCACGCGGGAGGCCGACGAGGTGGTGCAGCTGTACATCCACCAGCGGTACGGCACGTCCACCCGGCCGGTGCGGGAACTCAAGGGCTTCGCCCGGGTGGCGGTGGCGGCGGGCGAGACCCGCACGGTCACCTTCCCCCTCGGCCCCGACCAGCTGCGCTACTGGAGCGCCGTCACCCGGGACTGGGTGCAGGACGCCACCACCCTCGACGTGTGGGTCGGTGGGAGTTCGGCCGCCGATCTCGGGACGGTGTTGCAGGTCACGGCGTAGGTCTCAGAAGGGGGGTGGCTCGTCGTCCGGAGCGGATCCGGGTGGCGGTTCGCCGGGTGGCGGTTCGCCGCTCCGTGCGCGGGGTGGCCGGGCGGGGAGGGCGTAGTAGGTGCGTCCGGTGACGGTGGTCCAGGAGCGGAGACCGGATTCGTCACGCGGGCCGGGCCGGGCGAGATCCAGGGACTTGATCCGGTGGTGATACCGACACAGGGTTGTGAGGT
>JALHDK010000208.1:1139-4528 GCA_022838965.1 Actinomycetales bacterium
CTGGTCCCGCAGGCGCACCAGGGTGGTGAGGTCCGCGGGCGGGGTGTACCGGGACCGCCCGACCTCCACCGGCTGCCCGGTGAGGGTGTCGGTGACGATCCGTTGCCATGTCCCGCCTGCGGCCAGCAGCAACGCGATGACCGGGGCGATGCAGCCGTAGCCCTCCAGCACGGCGGCCTCGGTGCGATGCCCGGTGCCGAGCCCGCCCTGGATGCCCTCCGGTCCGGACTCCTCCTGTCCCGTTCCCTCTGGTCCGGACTCCTCCTGTCCCGTCCCGTCCGGTCCGAACATCTCCCCGGCGAGCACCTCCCCCGCGGACGGGGGCGGGGTGAGCCCGGGAAGTGCGCGCAGCAGCACTTCCAGCGGCACCGTCACGGCGACCTTCGCGGGGTGCGATCGCACCACGGACCCGTCCTGCAGTGCCACCTCGGTGCCGCTGCGCAAGGCGGAACCCGCCCACCCCGCCAGGACATCGGCTCGCAGTTGGCCCGGCGTGCGGCAGTCACCCCCGGCGCGGGCGGCCGCCGCCGCGGCGTCGAGGGCGGTGTCCAGGGCGACGGCGTCGTCCGCGGGCAGGAACGCCGAGATGCGGGCCATTCCATCGGGCAGCGGTTGGGGGCGCGTGACCCCCCGGGCGGCCCGGGCGCGGGCGTGGCGGTCATCGGCGTCCTCGGGGTCCAGCTCGATCAGCGCGCGGGCGATCGCGGCGCGGACCTCGGAGGGGGTGCGACCGGGCGCGTCGGGCAGCACCGCGGACTCCACCGCCAGCGCGACCGGCAGGGCGACCGGGGCCAGCGCGCGGACGAACTCCCACGCCACCTCCAGGGTGATGTCCCCGGCGTACAGGGCCGCGCCGGTCTCGGCGAGGGGCCCCGTGATCGCCCGCCCGATGCGGATCAGCCGTTCCGCCTGCACACGGGAGATGCCGAGCGCCAGCGAGATCTCCTCGCTTGCCGCGCTCACCTCGCCGTGGGCGTCCTGAGCCTGGAACATCTCGTTGCGGGCGAGGCGGGCCGCATGCCTCGCCTGGAGAAACCCCGCCCGCGACGCCGCCCGCTGGGCGTGACGCATCGACTCCAGCGCTACCGCAATGTTGCAGTCCACGTCCGCGAGGCAGGACAACGCCTCCAGGGCGTGGTCCGGGGTGAGGGATTTCAAGACCCGCGCGTGCAGGTCACCCGCGATCCTGCCCTCCGGGTGGGGATCCACCTCCACGCGACAGGTCCGCCACGCCTCTGCCGCCCCTGCTGCCATGCGAACAACCGTATGACAGACCACTGACACTCTCACCGAGAGGTGCCGCTCCGCCTGGCCCGAGCTGGCCCTCTCACCCGGCCTTCCTCACCCGGCCTTTCTCAGCCGGCCCGCATCTCCACCGGAGTGGCGGATTCCAGGGTGCGGGAGACGGTGCAGAGCCGGTCGTGCGACATCTCGATCGCGCGGGGCAGCATGTCGCGCGCCTTGTCGCCCGCGGCGCCCTCCGGGAAGCGGAGCGTGAAGGTGACGACGACGTCGGTCAGCCGGTTGGCGCCGTCCTCCTTCACCTTCGTCCCCGAGGCGGTGACGATGAACTCGTCGGGTTCGGCGCGGCGGCTGGTGATGTGGTCGACGTCGATCCCCGAGCACCCGGCCAACGCGACGAGGAGCAGCTCGACCGGCCCGAAGTCCTGGTCGCTGCCCGAGCCCACGGAGATCGTCCCGCCCCTCTCGTTGGTGGCGATGTAGCTCCCGAGTTCCTTCCGGGTGAGTGTGATCGTTGGCATGGGTCCTCCTTTGGGGGTATTGCGCCGAGGATAGCCAAACCCGCCGGGAATACCGCGCACAGACCGGGCGTTGTCTGCCGCATACCCCCGGGGGGTACTAATCGAGGAGGCATCATGTCCGACCACCACTCCCACCACCCCAAGGTCGAGGCCCCGGGGGTGCACGCCGGCCACGGCGCCGCCCACCCGGGTGATGTGCACGCCGGCCACGGCGCCGCCCACGTCGCCGTCTATCGCCGGATGTTCTGGGTGACCCTCGCGCTCGCCGTCCCCACCGTCCTCGCCAGCAACATGGTCGCCATGCTCCTCGGCTACACCCTGCCGGAGGTCCCCGGCCTGGGCCTTGTCCCGCCGATCCTTGGGTCGGTGATCTACCTCTGGGGCGGCCGACCCTTCCTGGTGGGCGCCCTCCAGGACATTCGCACCCGTAAGCCCGGCATGATGCTGCTGGTCGCCACAGCGATCACGGTCGCGTTCGTGGCGTCCTGGGCAGCGACGCTGGGCCTCGTCTCCCACGACCTCGAGTTCTGGTGGGAGTTGGCGCTCCTCGTGGTGATCATGCTGCTCGGGCACTGGATCGAGATGCGTGCCCTCGCGCACACCTCCTCCGCCCTCGACTCCCTCGCCGCCCTCCTTCCGGACCAGGCGGAACGCCTGGAGGGCGACGACGTCGTCCCTGTCGCGCCTGCCGACCTCGCCGTGGGGGACGTGGTCATCGTTCGACCCGGCGGCCGTGTCCCGGCCGATGGCCAGGTCACGGACGGCGTCGCCGACGTCGACGAGTCGATGATCACGGGGGAGTCCCGCCCCGTACGGCGCGGTCCGGGCGATCACGTGGTCGCCGGGACGGTCGCCACCGACAGTGCGCTGCGGCTCCGGGTCACCGCGGTCGGGGAGGACACGGCCCTTGCCGGTATCCGCCGCCTGGTCGCCGAGGCGCAGGCGTCCCAGAGCCGCGCGCAGCGTCTCGCCGACCACGCGGCCGGCTGGCTCTTCTGGTTCGCGGTCGTCACGGCGGCGATCACAGGGCTGGTGTGGACGCTGGTCGGCACCGGGCAGGAGGCGCTGACCCGGGTGATCACCGTGCTCGTCATCGCCTGCCCCCACGCCCTTGGCCTCGCGATCCCGCTGGTGGTCGCGATCGCGACCGAACGCGCCGCCCGTGCCGGCGTCCTCGTGAAGGACCGCCTCGCCCTCGAACGGATGAGAACGGTGGACACCGTCCTCTTCGACAAGACCGGAACCCTCACGAAGGGCGAACCCGCCGTCGTGGGGATATGGAGTTCCGACAGGTTCACCGATGAGGACGTGCTCGCGCTCGCCGCGGCTGCGGAGTCCGACAGCGAGCACCCCCTCGCACGCGCGATCGTCGGTGCGGCCGCCGCGCGCGGACTCCCCGTCCCGCGGGCCGCCGACTTCCGGTCCAGTCCGGGGGTGGGCGTCACCGCTACGGTGGACGGCCGGATCGTCGCCGTGGGGGGACCGGCGCTGCTCGCCGGGGAGGGCCGGGGCGACCGGGCGTCCGTGGTGCGTGACCCGGCGCCCGACGGCGCCACGGTGCTGCACGTCGTCGTCGACGGCGAGGTGGCCGGCACCCTCGCGCTGGCGGACGAGGTGCGGCCGGAG
>JALHDK010000208.1:4575-5510 GCA_022838965.1 Actinomycetales bacterium
TTGCACCACCTCGGGGTGCGCGTGGCGATGATCACGGGGGACGCCGAGCCCGTGGCGCGCGCGGTGGCCGATGATCTGGGCATCGACCGGGTGTTCGCGGGCGTCCGGCCGGAGGACAAGAGCCTGAAGGTGGCGGAACTGCAGCGGGACGGCTGGACGGTCGCGATGGTGGGCGACGGCGTCAACGACGCTCCCGCCCTCGCCCAGGCGGACGTCGGCATCGCCATCGGGGCGGGTACGGACGTCGCGATCGCCTCCGCCGGCGTCATCCTGGCCGCCGACGACCCACGCTCCGTCCTCTCGGTGATCCGCCTCTCCCGGGCGAGCTACCGGAAGATGCAGCAGAACCTCGCCTGGGCTGCGGGGTACAACCTCCTTGCCGTGCCGCTCGCGGCTGGCGTGCTCGCGCCGGTCGGCTTCGTGATGCCGATGGCGGTGGGGGCGCTGCTGATGTCCCTGTCCACGGTGGTGGTGGCGCTGAACGCCCAGCTCCTCCGCCGGCTGGACCTCAGCCCGGCGGCGAGTATCCTGCCGGATGAGACACGGAGGAGCGGCGAGTTCCGATCAGAGGGCACCGGAGGGGCATCATGACCGACTACGGCCACGACCTGTTGTTCGGGACCTTCATCACGCCGACGGCCGCCCTGCCGGAGCGGGTGGTCGAGCTCGCGCGGGCCTCCGAGGCCGCCGGGCTCGACCTCGTCACCTTCCAGGACCACCCCTACCAGCCGCGATTCCTGGACACCTGGACCCTTCTCAGCTACGTGGCCGCCCGCACCGAGACCATCCACCTCGCCGCGAACGTCGCCAATCTGCCATTGCGCCAGCCGGCAGTCCTGGCGCGCGCCGTCGCCAGCCTGGACCTGCTCAGCGGCGGCCGGGTGGAGCTCGGCCTCGGCGCGGGGGCGTTCTGGGATGCCATCGCCGCGATGGGG
>JALHDK010000209.1 GCA_022838965.1 Actinomycetales bacterium
GCCGTCCGGGTGGCGGATGCGCCGCTGGTCGAGGGCGCCGTCGCTGCCGCCGTGGCCGCGCAGACCGGCGGGTCCGTCGCCGAGGTGGTCGCCGCGGCGGAAGGTGCCGGACGGGCGGCTGCGTCCCCTCCGGCACCCCGCGCGGGGGGAGAGGCACGCGTCCTCACGCTCGTCAACGACGTCGGCCTCCACGCCCGCCCCGCCGCCATGCTCGCGGACCTCGCCTCGCGGTTCGACGCCCGCGTGACGGTGGACGGCCAGGACGCGACCTCGGTCATCTCGCTCCTGCTGCTCGGCCTGGAGAAGGGCGCCACCTTCACGCTGGCGGCCGAGGGACCGGAGGCGGCGGAGGCGCTCGACGCGATCGAGCGGCTCGTGGCCGCCGGCTTCCCGGAAGCCTGATGTGGCACGCTGGGAGCCATGACCACCTCACGCCCCCCCGACGCGCGGCGGGTCTTCGCCGCCTCGGTGCTCGCCGGTGAGACGCTCGTCCTCGTGCTCGCGGCGCTCGTCGCCGTGAGGCTCGACCTCGTGCCGTCGGCCCAGGCGTGGGGGTTCACGGCCGCGCTCGTGCTGCTGGGCCTGCTGGCCATCGGTCTGCTGCGCACCCGCGCCGGATACGCGCTCGGCTGGGTGGTCCAGATCGGCATGCTCGCCGCCTCGACGACCGTCCCCACCATGATCGTCCTCGCGGTGGTGTTCCTCATGCTCTGGGTGGGCGCCCTCGCGCTCGGCGCACGCATCGACCGCGAACGTGGCGAACGCACCGCGGCGGAACCGGGACACTAGGCTGGAAGAGTGACACTCGAACGCACCCTCGTCCTCATCAAGCCGGACGGCGTTCGGCGCGGTCTCGTCGGTGAGGTCATCCGCCGCATCGAGGCCAAGGGATACGTCCTCGGCGCGCTGCAGCTGGTCCGGCCGACCCCGGAACTGCTCGCCGCCCACTACGCCGAGCACACCGGCAAGCCCTTCTACGGCCCCCTCGTGGAGTACATGCAATCGGGTCCGGTGGTGGCCCTCGTCGTGGAGGGTCAGCGCGTGGTCGAGGGGTTCCGCGCGCTGGCCGGTGCGACCGATCCGACCACGGCGCTCCCCGGGACGATTCGCGGCGACCTCGCCCGCGACTGGGGCACCACCCCGATCCGGAACATCGTGCACGGGTCGGACTCCCCCGAGTCCGCCGAGCGCGAGATCGCCCTCTGGTTCCCCGGGGTCTGAGTGCACCTGCGGACGCTGACGCTGCGCGGCTTCAAGTCGTTCGCGTCCGCCACCACGCTGCGCTTCGAACCGGGCATCACCTGCATCGTCGGTCCCAACGGCTCCGGCAAGTCGAACGTCGTGGACGCGCTCGCCTGGGTCATGGGCGAACAGGGTGCCAAGTCGTTGCGCGGGGGCGCGATGTCCGACGTGATCTTCGCGGGCACCGCCACCCGTCCTCCCCTGGGCCGGGCCGAGGTCTCCCTCACCATCGACAACGCCGACGGCGCCCTGCCGATCGCGTACTCCGAGGTGACCATCTCCCGCACCCTGTTCCGCAACGGCGGCTCCGAGTACGCGATCAACGGCACGCCCTGTCGCCTCCTCGACATCCAGGAGCTGCTCTCCGACACCGGGATGGGCCGCGAGATGCACGTCATCGTCGGGCAGGGCCGGCTGGATGCCGTGCTCTCGGCAGGTCCCGAGGAGCGGCGCGGCTTCATCGAGGAGGCCGCCGGGGTGCTGAAGCACCGGCGCCGCAAGGAGAAGGCGCTGCGCAAGCTCGAGGCGATGGCCGCGAACCTGCAGCGCGCCACCGATCTGTCCACCGAGATCCGCCGGCAACTGGGACCGCTGGCCCGGCAGGCCGACGTGGCGCGACGGGCCGCGGTCATCCAGGCCGAGGTGCGCGACGCCCGGGCCCGCCTCCTCGCGGACGACCTCGTGCAGGCGCAGGCGCGTCTCGCGTCGGGGGCGGCTGACGAGGACGCGGTGCGGGCACGCCTGCGGGACGCGGACGCCCGGGTCGGCGAGCTGCGGGCGTCCCTGGCCGCCGCCGAGGCCGCCGCCGCGGAGGTGGCCCCGCGCATCCGGATGGCCACGGACACGTACTACACCCTCGCCTCCCTCCGCGAGCGGCTGACGTCGGTGCAGACCCTCGCACAGGAGCGCATCCGTCACCTCGGGACGGCGCCCCCGCAGCGCACCGGCGAGGATCCCGATGTCCTGGAGGCCCGCGCCGAGGCGGCCCGGGTGGAGGAGGAGTCCCTCCGTGCCCTCGCCGACGAGGCGCGCGAGCGCCTCGCGAGCGTCGTGGCCACGCGGAGCGCGGCGGAGGAGCGTGAACGCGAGTCGGAGCGGCGTGTCGCGGCGGTCAACCGTGCCCTCGCCGACCGGCGGGAGGGTCTGGCGCGACTCACCGGGCAGGTGACGGCGCGGCGCACGCGTCTGGAGGCCGCCGATGCCGAGATGGGCCGCCTGCGTGCCCTCCGCGAGGCGGCCCTCCGGCGGGCCGCCGACGCCGAACGCGAGTTCGTCGCCGTGGAACGGCAGGCGGTGGGCGCGGAGGACAGCGAGATCGCCCTGGACCGGGACCACGAGGTCGCGATGGCGGCCCTGGAGGCCGCCGAGGCCCGCGTCCGCGAGCTGGAGGACGCGGAACGGGCCGCCCGGACCGCCCTCGCCACTGCCACCACGCGGCACGAGGCCCTCGCCCTCTCGCTGCGGCGCACTGCCACCGGCCCGCTGCTGGAGCGTGGCCTGGGCCTGCGGGGGGCGCTCCACGAGCACCTGCAGGTCGCCGACGGCTGGGAGGACGCGATCGCCGGAGCGCTCGGGCAGCTCGCCGATGCGGCGGTCGCCCGGTCCGTGGACGACGCCGTCGACGCCCTGCGGCTGGCGCGTGCCGACGAGCTCGGGGTGGTGCGCGTCGTCGTGCCGGGGGAGGCGTCGCCACCGCCCGTGCCGCCGCCCCCGCCGGGTGCCTGCTGGGCCCGGGATGTCGTGAGCTGCGACGACCCCGCGCTCACCGCCGCGGTCCACACGCTTCTCGACGGCGTCGCCCTCGTGGAGGATCTCGGCGCCGCACGGGCCGTCCTGCGGAACGGCGTCGTCGTCGCGACCCGGGGAGGGGACGTCCTCGCGACCACCTGGGCGATCGGCGGGGGCGACGCCGAGGCCAGCCTCTTCGCCCTGCAGGCGGCCGCCGACCACGCGGAGGCGGCGGCGGAGGCGGCCGCGCACGAGCTCGAGGCCGTGCGGTTCGCGCTCGGGCCGGCACGCGCCGCCGCGAGCGGGGCCCGGGCACGGGCGGAGGAGGCGCTGGCCGCGCTGCACGCCTCGGACGCCGCGATCACCGCCGTCGCCGA
>JALHDK010000210.1 GCA_022838965.1 Actinomycetales bacterium
CATGAGGAACAGGGCACACACCAGGGTGGTGAACGCCGTCACCGTCAGCATCACGGCGGTGAGCGTGTCCGAGACGAAGGGAATCGCCACCCCGGGAACGAAACTCCCCACGGATTCGGCGATGACCGGTTCGTCCACGTGACCGAGCAGCAGCAGCACGCCGGCGCCCGTCGCGGCCGCGGGAACGCCCAGCATGAGCAGCCGGTCGAGTGCGACGTTGCGGACGAGCACGGTGAGCGCCGCCGCGGACAGCGGGACGGCGACGAACAGGGGAAGGAGCGCGGCGTTCATCGGTCGTGTGGCTCCCCCGTCCTGGGGATGACGTGGGTGTCATCGTTGTTGCCGAGAACCGCGAGCATGAGCATGAACACGGTGACCGCGAGCGTGATGACGATCGCGGTCAGTACGAACGCCTGCGGCAACGGGTCCGCTGCCACGGCCGCGTCGGTCCGGTCGGCGAGCGGCTCCCCCCGCCACCCCGGCACCCCGGCGCTCAGCAGGACGAAGTTGGCGGCGTGGCTCAACAGCCCGATGCCGAAGACAGCCCGGACCATGCTCCGCTGGAGCAGGAGGTAGACCCCTCCCGCGGTCAGCACGGTCACCGTCAACGCGAGGATCATCGGCCCAACTCCCGGGGTGGCATGCCGTCAGCGACATGGGTGGTGGAGGGACGTACGCGCGGTGGCCGCTCCCCGCGCACCGTGTCCATCATCTCGGCCAGCTCGCCCTCGACGGTCTGGTCGACCCGCAGGCGGACGCTCTCCCCGCCTTCCCCACGGCCGCCCGCACCCACTCCGAGGAGGTTGAACGTCACGGTGATGAGCCCCACGACGGCGGCGAACACGCCGAGATCGAAGAGCATCGAGGAGGTCACCTTCTGGCCGAAGAGGTAGCCGTAGAGGGGCTGGAGGAAGGACCCGGCCTCGGTGAGGCCGAGGATGCCGGTGAAGAGGGCGAAGGCCACGCCGCCACCGATGAGGTACAACGGCATGCGCGGCGGCCCGACCCGGCGGTCGCGCGAGGTCGACAGGTAGACCAGCCCGATCGCCGCGGACGCCACCAGAGCGGCGATGAAACCGCCTCCGGGGGCGTTGTGCCCCCGCATGAACAGCACGAAGGAGATGAGGATCAGCAGCGGTCCGGTGGCCCGGAGCACGAGCTGCAGGGGAACCAGGTTGGGCCACGCCTGGGTGATGGCCCGGTGGGCGGTGCTCCCGGGAGCGCGCAGCTCCAGCTCGGCGGGGGGCACGATCGACTCCGGGTCCGGCTCGATGTACCGCTGGCGCACCGTGGAGAGCACGGCGATCATCGCGATGCCGGCCATGCCGAGCACCGTGAGCTCGCCGAGCGTGTCAAGGGCGCGGAACTCCACGAGGATCACGTTGACGATGTTGGAGGCGCTGGCGACCTCGGGACCCTCCTGCAGGTAGTACTCGGCCACCGCGGATCGTTCCCGCCGTCCCGTCAGCATCCAGGTGGCCCCGCCGGCCGCCAGGCCGACGCTCACCGCGAGCACGACCTTCGGGACGTGCCAGACGCCGGCGGCCGGGCCGAACCTCAGCGGGAGGCGCTGCAGGACGAGCATGATCACGATGATCGTGAGGGCCTCGACGAGCAGCTGCGTGAGGCCCACGTCCGGGGCTCCGAGCGCCACGATCTGCACGGTGGCGAGAATGCCCACCGCGGAAAGGGACACGGTGGCGGCGAGGCGCGATCCCGACACACACACCATGACCACCGCCACCGCGATGAGGAGGAGCAGGACGGCGTCGATCGGCCGGCTGAGGCCGGGGGTCAGCGGCGGCAGGCCGGCGGACCAGGTGACCGCCATGCCCACGGCGAGGAAGGCGGCGAAGCTGACGAGGATCGTGGCGGCGTGACGTGTGGCGTAGTCCGCGGCGACCAGCCGGTTGACTACGAAGCCCAGGGCCTGGCTCCGCTCGTGGCTGCGCTCGATGACCTGGACGCCCGTGAAGGGCAGCGTGACCCTGGCGTAGAGGGGCTCGAGCTCGCGGCGCCGCAGGGCGAGGATCGTGCCCACCGCCAGAATGACCGCCGTGACCAGCAGCTCGAGGGTGAAGCCGTGCCAGAGGGTGAGATGCGGGTGGGGATCCGTCCCGGGCAGCGCGGCCTGGGTGGCGCGCGCCACGGGGGTGTCGAGCAGGCCGGCGGCGAAGGCCAGCGGCACGCTCGCCACGATCGGCAGGGCGGCCGGGATGACCAGCGACGGCGCGGGCTTCTCGATGGGGCGGTCCGCGACGCCGTCGACGAAGCCACCGAGCACGATCCGGGCGCAGTACGCGAACGTGAGCACTGCTCCGGTCGCGGCCACCACCAGGGCGGCCCATCCGGCCCACACGCCCCCGGGCGCTCCTTGGAGAGCGGCGAGGATCGACTCCTTGGAGGCGAAGCCCAGCATGGGCGGCACCCCGGCCATGGACGCGCAGCCCAGGATCATGACGGCGAAGCTGCCCGGCATGGCGCGGTACAACTGTGGCAGGCGCCGGATGTCGCGGGTGTGGGTGGCGTGGTCCACCACGCCGACCATCATGAAGAGGCCGGACTTGAACAGGGCGTGGGCGATCGTGTGGAAGACGGCGGCGAGCAGGGCGTACTCGGTGCCCACTCCGATGGTGGCGACGATGAGACCGAGCTGGCTCACCGTCGAGTAGGCCATGAGCTTCTTCAGGTCCGTCTGCTGCAGCGCGATCCGGGCACCGAGCAGCGCGGTGAACAGTCCGACAGTGATGAGGATGACGTTCCATGCCGGGACCGCGTGGAACGCGGGGCTGAAGCGCATGAGCAGGAAGATGCCGGCCTTGACCACGGCGGCGGCGTGCAGGTAGGCGCTCACCGGGGTGGACGCGGCCATCGCATCGGGCAGCCAGACGTGGAACGGGAACTGCGCGGACTTGGTCATCGCGGCAACCACCACGAGCACGGCCACGATCGAGGTGAAGCCCGGGTCGCTCGACCACACCGGGTGGGTGAGCGCGGCCGAGACGGAGGTGGTCCCGGTCCGCACGATGATCAGCACCACCGCGGGGATGAGGCTCAGGCCGCCGATGAACGTGAGCAGCAGGGTGCGCATGGAGGCGACCTCGCCCGCGTTGCCCGCCTGGGCGATGAGCAGGAAGGATGCCAGGGAGGTCAGCTCCCAGCAGATGAACAGCAGCACGAGGTCGTCGGCCAGCACGAGGCCCACCATGGAGAAGGTGAAGGTCGCCATGACCAGGAAGAAGCCCGTGTTCCGGCCCGGGGCCAGGTACCGCGCCGAGTACGCGAGCACGACCGCGCCGATCACCAGGGCGATCATCCCGAACACCACCAGCACCCTGGACGCGGCCGGGAGGAAGGCGCCGGCAGCGGCGAGATAGGCGGCGGCCAGCACCCAGCCGGCGTCGCGACCCAGCACCCGGGCGAGCGGGGCGGCGGCCACCAGGGCCGCGGCGATCACGAGGAGGGTCCAGACGAGGGCCATTTCACCAGCCCCAGCGGTCTGGGGCGTGGGACCGGCTCGGCGCCTCGCTGCGGGGTGGGGCGCTCAGCATGCCGATACTTTACCAACTCATCACCGAAAATGTGACCCACGAGACATCTTTCCCGCCCGCGGCCCGGGGCCGCGCCCCGGATCAGCACGTTCAGACGTCCGGCGCGCAGGCACCCTGCCCCAGAATCGACAGGCCGGTGAGGTCCCCCGCCTGGAAGGTGCGGACGGTCTGGGTCACCGGGTGCATCAGCTGGTCACGGTCGTCTACATGGTCGAGTCCGATGAGGTGCGCCATCTCGTGCCGCAGCACGGCAACCCAGCCGGCTTCCGCATCCCCGCCACCCTCCTCGAGGTGATCCCGGTCCAGATGAATGGCACCGGACACGAGGTACCAGCGCTCCCCGGTTCCCACCCGGTAGGTGGAGGCCACTCCGGCCACCCGGCCTTCGAGCTGGGGCACGGTGGCCGCGTCGGTCACCGCCACGAGCACAGGGGCCCACCGGTCGCCGTAGGTGTCCGGCTGGTAGGCAGCACGGTCGGGCGCCGGAACCTCCGACGTCGTCCCCTCGACCACGAGCACCAGCCCGGACGCCGCGCCCACCTCGGCCGCCACCGCCGCGACGACGTCGCGGAAGTCCGGCGGCGCCCCCGCCTCGTTCACGACCAGCCTGATCGGCCGGCACGGCGACCAGGCGACGGGGGTGACGCCGTCGTCCTGCAGGGCGGCGAAGGCGTAAGACGGGTGGGGCGCGGCCACCGCCGCCACAGGAGCGAGTCGGCTGGCGGCCTCCTCGAATCCGGGCGGGGGATACCCCGCCGAGGTGACGCCCGCGACCTCGAGCTCCCGGGCCTCGCCCACGAGACGCTCCACCGCCTCGACGGCCGCATCTCCGAGGGCGGTCCACGTCGCCGGGTCCGCGAGGACCTCCACCTCGGCGCGGGGGTCCGGTGAGCGCGTCCACCACACCCCGCCCAGTCCGAGAAGCAGGGCCAGGACGACGGCGGTGCCGCGCCCCCGCCGTCGGCGGCGCCGTGCCGGACCGGGAGCGTACGGGATCTCCTCCCACCGCCACGTGCTGTCCGGGACCTGACGGCCGGCGACCTCCAGCTTCACCCACTCGGGCACGCGCCCGGTGGACGAGCGGGGCAGGTCGTCGGGCGGGATCGGCACGAGACGATTATCCGTCCCCGGCTGCCCGGGCGGGAGGGGCGGGGTTCGGTGCGCGCGATGGGTACTCCCCCGGGGGACGTGAGCGTGGATCGCCTCACTATCCAGACTCACATCCCCACATGAAGTCTCACGCCCGGGCGGCCGAGGAACACAGCCGCCTGAGGTCACCCGCCGTTCACCCCCGCATGTTTGAATGAACGCGTGACCGCCGTCCTCCAGTGCACGCGCCTCTCCCGGTCCTTCGGTGACCTGCACGCCGTGGAGGACGTGAGCCTCACCATCGCCCCGGGCGAGACCTACGGACTGCTCGGCCCGAACGGCGCCGGCAAGACCACCACGATCTCGATGATCTGCGGCCTGCTGGCTCCGACGGCCGGCGCGGTCCACGTCCTGGGCCGCGAGATCACCCCGACGGCCTCCGCGGCGAAGGCCGCTATCGGGCTGGTGCCACAGGACATCGCGCTCTACCCGGACCTCTCCGCCCGGGAGAACCTCCGCTTCTTCGGGCGGCTGCAGGGCCTGCGCGGCGCCGCCCTGGACGCCCGCATCGACGAGACGCTCGACGTCGTCGGGCTGCGCGACCGTGCGAAGGACCGCATCGACACCTACTCCGGCGGCATGAAGCGCCGCGCCAACATCGCCGTGGGGTTGCTCCACTCCCCCACCCTCCTGGTGCTGGACGAGCCCACGGTGGGCGTGGACCCACAGAGCCGCAACTCGATCCTCGAGGCGATCGCGAACCTCGGGACCACCGGGATGGCGGTGCTCTACACCACCCACTACATGGAGGAGGCCGAGCGGCTCTGCGACCGGATCGGCATCATCGACGCCGGGCGGCTGATCGCCGAGGGCACCCGGGACGACCTCGTGGCGAGTCTGGGCTCCGCCAGC
>JALHDK010000211.1 GCA_022838965.1 Actinomycetales bacterium
TCGTCCTTGAACTGGGCGCTATAACGACGCCGACTCGTTGACATGGGGACATCCTCTCCTCAGGAGAGAACCTGTCCAACAACCTTGGTACACCCCAACGCAGGTCCGGAATCCCTCGTGGGCATCGCGCCTGTTCAGGGTGATGTGCCGCCAGCCGGCGAGGGCGTAGGTTCGATCGCGCCTGATGTCGCGCGCCTGTTGCTCCGGCGTGAGGTGGGTGCCGCCGTCGTAGTCGATGGCGAGACGCGCGTCCGGGTATCCGAGGTCGGAGACGGGGGAATGGGGGTCGGAGGGGTCCAGCACGACCTGGAGCTGCGGCTCCGGCAGTCCGGCGTCCACCAGGGCCAGGCGGACGCGTGTTTCCTGGATGGAGTCCGCCCCCACCCGGATGCGCTTCACGGCGGCGGCGGCACGGTCGGCGCCCGTGATCCGGCCGTGCCAGCCCACCAGTCGCTCCAGCTCGGCAATGGTGGCGTGCGGCGTCGATCGGCCCTCGTGCTGGTACCGAGGGACGCGGACCAGGTGGTCGCCGAACTCGATCAGCTCCCTCACCGTGAGACAGGAGGCCAGTTCCAGCCACACGCGTGCGGGCGTGGAGACGAACACCGCGCCCACTTTCGTGATCTCGGACTTGTGGATCGGCGCGCGGTGGCCCGTGACCGCCTTCATCCGGGGGAGATTGGCGGGACGGAGGCGGGAGACGTGCGGTTGTGAGAGGTCCACGGACCGGGGGACGGACAGTCCCCGGGCCTGCCCACCGGTGCCGCACGAGATCCATGACTTCGGCAGTGCCCGGCACACCGCTTTTGCGATCATCAACGGGCTCAGTTCCACGTCCCGTACGGCGAGGAGGTCGCGACCCAGGCGTTCCAGATCCGGGCGGCTGAGATCCGTGATTCCGGCCTCGCGGGCTTCGGTGATCGTGACGACGCCGAGGTCCACGATCTTCGCGGGGAGGGGGTCTAGGGGTGGCATTGCTCCACTGTGCTGGAGAGGGAGCTGAGGGGTCACCATGGAGCACGCCGCTGTGGATGCGGCGACGTGATCCGCGGCGACGGGGGGTTCCACCAGCGCCGGAGGGGCGCGCCGGAGGGCGCTGGAGGGCGCTGGAGGGCGCTGGAGGGGGGCGCCGGAGGGCGCTGGAGGGCTCATGGCAGCGCTGGATGAGCCCACACGGACTTTCAACGATCGTTGTGCGAGACAGTCCGATCGGCGGTGTATCGCAATCCAGCGTCGTCAGCCGTCTCCAGGCACCCGTCACCTGCGCCTTCATTGCGAGGCGCCCGGGGACGGCGCGATTCAACGGTTGTTGTGCGATACAGCCATGCTGACGTGGCGCCGGACTGTATCGCACGATCCGTGTGGGGCGAGGGTTGGGTGCGTAGGGGGAAGGGTAGGTGCGTGGGGGAGGGGCGTAGGGGGAGAGTGCTCGGGGGGAGGGTGCGTGGGGGAGGGTGCGTGGGGGAGGGTGCTCGGGGGGAGGGTGCGTGGGGGAGGGTGCGTGGGGGAGGGTGCTCGGGGGGAGGGGGAGGGTTGGCCCTACAGCAACCCCTCCGCGATCGGGAACGGCGTCCCGAACCTGTGGGCCGTGACACTCACCGCCTGCTCCCGCACGAACGGCAGGAGTTCGAGCCGTCCAGCCTCAGTGACCGGCCACGAGTAGATCGCGATGTCCGGCAGGCCCCCCACGGCCCGCGCCAACGCGCTCGCAGAGCGCCCCAGCTGAGCCCGATCACTCCCCACCAGCCGCACTCGTCCGCCCAGGGGACCGTCGGACGCCCATGCCGCCGCCTGTTCGAGCCACTCGGCATCCGGCTCATGCCGCACCTCAACTCCCGCGGCCACGAGCTCGCGGGTCACCGGCCCGGGAATCCGGATCCCGGTGGAGATCAGCACCTCCGCGCCCGCCACGATCCCGGCGCACGCCACGCGCACGAGGTCCACCAGCCGGCCGCCCTCGTCCACCCGCACCGTCACCGCAGCGGGACGGTAACGCAGCACATTCCGTTCCACCCGCAGGCCGGTGGGGTCATGCCCCACCCCGAACTCCTCCGTCCAGGCGGCCAGGTCGGACGAGGCTGCCCGCCGCAACGAGGCGAACTCCTCCTCCGGGATCACGCCGCCGGAAGCGCACACCACCGAGCGCACCGGCGACGGGATCGCGGACCCCGCACACTCCCCCGGCGCGGGCACGCCGGTCCGGTCCACCGGAGCCCACGAGCCCAACCCCATCAGGTAATTCGGCCCCCCGGCCTTCGCCCCCGCACCCACCGCACTCCGCTTCCAGCCGCCGAAGGGCTGCCGCCGCACGATCGCCCCCGTGATGGGACGGTTCACGTACACGTTCCCGGCCTCCACGTGCTCCAGCCAGAAGGCCACCTCCTTCGGGTCGAGGGACTGCAACCCCGCGGTCAACCCGTACTCCACCGCGTTCTGCAGCGCCACGGCCTCCTCCAGCGTCTCGGCCGTCATCACGCCGAGGATCGGGCCGAAGTACTCCACCCGGTGGTACTCCGACCCCGGCCGCACCCCCGCGCGCAGGCCCGGGGACCACAGCGCACCCGTGTCATCCACCGGCCGCGGACGCAGCACCCAGTGCTCACCCTCGCCCAGGACCGTGAGACCGCGTTGCAGCTTCTCGTCACCGGGCAACACCACCGGTCCCATCTGCGATGACGGATCCCGCGGCCACGCCACGTGCAACGAGCGCACCGCGTCCACCAGCTGGTCGCGGAACCGCCGGGACCGCGCCAGCGACCCCACGAGGATCACCACGGACCCGGCCGAGCACTTCTGCCCCGCGTGCCCGAACGCCGAGTACACCACGTCCCGCACCGCCAGGTCCGGGTCCGCCGACGGCGTCACGATGATCGCGTTCTTCCCGCTCGTCTCCGCCAGCAGCGGCAGATCGGGCCGCCACGAGCGGAACAGCCGCGCCGTCTCGTACGAGCCCGTCAGGATCACCCGGTCCACCAGCGGGTGCGAGACGAGGTGCCGTCCCACCGCCCGGTCCGGCGTCTGCACCAGCCGCAGCACCTCCCACGGCACACCGGCGGCCCACATCGCCTCGGCGAGCCGCGCCCCGGACCGGCGCGCCGGCGTCGCCGGCTTGAAGACGACGGCGCTGCCCGCCGCGAGCGCGGCCGCCACCCCGCCGGCCGGGATGGCGAGCGGGAAGTTCCACGGCGGCGTCACCAGCGTGACCTGCGACGGCAGGAACCGCGCGCCCTCCACCCGCTCGAGGTCGAGCGCGCAGGTGGCGTACCAGTGGCAGAAGTCGATGGCCTCGGA